>PIVQ01000968.1 GCA_003354055.1 Desulfobacteraceae bacterium
GTCTTGTTTATCCCCTGGTTCGGAGCCTTTACCACAGCCGTGTTCGGGTTTGAGGCCGAGTTTGAAGCAGAAATGGCTGTGACGATTTCTTTTGTGCTGTTCGGCAGCTTCTGGTGCGGCTGGATTTGTCCCTTTGGAAATCTTTCCTATTTTGTCGGCAGGATCGGGCAGGCACTTTTTCCAAGTATCCAGGTTAAAATACCCAAAGTTATTGATCAGCCTCTTCGCTATATGAAGTACGGGATTCTTGCCGTGTTTCTATATGTGATCGTCACCCACGGCATTGATTATTTTTTCGGGGACCACATGGACATGTACCTGTCCACAGGCTTTACCACCTTCTTCATCAAGTTCAAAAAATATACAATCCTGCTCATTCCCCTTTTGATTCCCAGGTTTTTCTGCAAGTATCTCTGCTTTCAGAAAGGACTCTATAATATCATCAACCGGGTACTTCCCTTTGTGGGTATCAAGCGGGATGCGGACAAATGCATGGATTGCGGCCAATGTGATAGGTCATGCCCCATGGATATCCCTATCTCCACACTGACCCGGGTTAACGGCCAGGATTGCATCGGCTGCTATGCATGCGTGGATGAAAAGACCTGCCCGTCAAAGGCCGATGCTATGAGCCTGCGAATTTTTGGCCGCGAGATCAACCCCCTTTACTTTGCGGCTGTGGTAATTCCTGTTTATTATCTGATCACATGGCTGATTCTTTCTTTTAACGGTTAATCCCAAAGTTGTATAAAAAGAGAGCAGCATAAGCAGTACGAGGATAAAACTTGAGTATCACTCCCTCATGGACTTCTTCAGCCCTTTTCTCAAGAAGAGAACCAACAACCTTAATATGACCGGCCAGGAATGGCCCGACCGGTCATAAATTCATGACACAGAATTCTGAAAACGCCCTTATTTTAAATTTAGGACGTTTTTAAGGACTCTAATCAAAGTCTTAAGTAGGGGTTAACCCAATCTTTTACTCTACTGCCTTCTGGTGCAAACCAAGTCCAATTGCTTTCGGCATTTCTTTCAAAAATAATTGTCCTAGAATGAGCAATGGTACTATTATAACTGTAATTTTGTTCAAAAAGAGTCACAATAATCATATGATTGCTTATCTCATAAATGCCTTTCACTATAGCTACATGTCCTTGGGGAATACTATCTGTTCCATAGAAAGAAATGATTGATCCATTAATTGGGTTTTCGTTATACTGACTCGAATCCTGATAGTAGTCTAATTCCACCGTCAAATTGTCAACAAGAATATGCCCTTTTTTCCCTCCAAGATTACTTGCTACTTCTTTTCCATCGCCATAGGAGTCAATGCCGTAGATTGCAGCAGTAAAGCGCTTAATTAGCTCAACACATTGGTAGTCTCCAGAATAGTCACTGTAATTGGCTTTTGCAGGGATATTAAGGTAAGTATCGTAGGTTTCACCATATGAGGGCAGAGTAATATACTCGCTATCCCCTATATTCCCCTCTTCCAAAATCCATGATCCTCCGAGTACCTGTCGCCTGGGACTAGAAGCATCCCCTGAAATATTTAGTGTGTAACTGCCCGATTGATTATCGTAGTATGTTGCTGCGATTATCGTGTAAAAGTCCGAAGGAAAAGTGCCCGTTATTTGAGAGTTTAAGTTTCCATTACTGTCATCATCTTCGGCAACAATTTTTCCAGACCTATTCATCAGGTACAAATATGCATCAACATTTGAGTCTAGTGTAATTGTTATCTGTTCCCCTCCGGTTGTAAACGAATAGATTGGGTTTCCTTGACAATAGGTACACCTCCCTCCAGAATCGCTCCAACTCCAATTGTCAGTATAGTCAGCTTCCGCGACAGTAGCTATACATAACATTGCAACACTGAAAATCACTGTTTTTAGCTTAGTTACCATAAGAACTCCTTGAGTGTGTAAGAAGAAAAAGAATTAAAGAAAATTTCTTCGCAAAAGAAAGAAATGAAGAAACTTGTCAGAGTAATACATACTTTTCCAACTAAGTCAAACTTTATTCGTGGTAGAAAAAACTGACAGCTCAAGACGACCGCCCGATATCATTCCTTTTCCCGCTGCTCTCGCTTTTCCGATAGGAAATCATATTGACAATTCCCACCCGTATTAGTAAGAGACAGCCGTGTTTTTACCGGGTTAAGAAAGGAAAATTCATGCGGTATCTCATCCTTGTCTGTGCTGTGCTAATGCAGGTGTGTCTTGGTGCGACCTATTCCTGGAGTGTGTATGTCCAACCTTTGAAAGAGCTGACAGACCTTGCCCAGGGCCCTGTTCAGATTCCCTTTACCCTGTTCTATTTTGCCTTTCCTTTGACCATGATGATTGCGGGTAATTTTCTGCCCAGGATCGGCCCTAAGCGCTCTGCCATGGCAGGTGGGGTGCTGTTCGGGGGCGGCTGGCTACTGGCAGGATTCGG
>PIVQ01001829.1 GCA_003354055.1 Desulfobacteraceae bacterium
CATTAGCGAAACACAAAAACAAATTAAGAGCTTAAAGCTACAACTCAAAAACCTTGAGTTTAATTTGTTTACCCGTATGCGCGAAGACCTCTCATTAAAAGAAGTAGAAGAAATATCGCGCATTTTAAACCCTGATATTCTCTCGTTTGCGACCACCACTAATGGCGATATAACCATTGATGACGAAGACGCGTTTGGGGAGTTTTTATCGCTGTTAAGTGAAAACGTTAAAGGCGGCGTATTAACGCTACCAGGCGCGAGCATTAAGCTTAAAAAGCTCTCGCCAGTGCAAATGCAAAGCGGTGAAAACAAAGAGCAATTAACCGCTCAGCTCAGTGCACTTGAGCATTCACTTAAAGAGTTTAAGCAACAACGTGATGTTGCTGCAAACGTTGCCCACAAGCAAAAAGAAAAAGACGCGTTATACGATGAGCTTATGAGCGCAGAGAGCGCGCTAAAACGCTTAGAGCAATTTGAGGTAATGCAGCAGTCGGTTGAAGCGCAAGCCATGCTAAAAGAGCAGTTATTAGCAGAGCGCGAACAAGTTGATGACTACTTGCAAGACATTCAAAAAAATAGTGGCTCAATTGC
>PIVQ01001830.1 GCA_003354055.1 Desulfobacteraceae bacterium
GATTTTGCCTTTATCGTGGACATTACCCGGTGTATCGGCTGCGGCTCCTGCTGTGTGGCGGACAAAAGGGAGTACAATGTACCGGACGGCAATTACAGGACCTGGGTGGAACGCTACGTCAAAGGGTTCTCGGATCAGGTTTATGTGGATGCCCCCAATGGGGGGCTGGACGGTTATCAGACTCCGAGATCAGATATCAAGGAAGAGGTCCGGGATACCTTTTTTGTACCCAAGCTGTGTAACATGTGCAAAGAGGCCCCCTGTGTCCAGGTTTGCCCGGTGGGTGCTACCTTCACATCACCGGACGGATTTGTCCTTGTGGATGAAAAACGGTGTGTGGGATGTGCCTATTGTCTCCAGGCCTGTCCCTATTCTGCAAGATATCTGCATCCGGTCACACGTGTGGCCGATAAATGTACCTGGTGCTATCACAGGGTACGAAAGGGCCTGCTGCCGGCCTGCGTGGATGTCTGTCCGACAAGCGCACGCAAATTCGGCAGCCTCAAAGATAAAACTTCCGAAGTGTATAAAATTCTCAAAGGGCCAGGCGTACTTACCGTCCTGAAAAAAGATATGGGGACCTGGCCTGC
>PIVQ01000969.1 GCA_003354055.1 Desulfobacteraceae bacterium
CAGGAAAATGTTATCCTGTCAAACCTTCAACTAAACCACGCCTTTAGCCTTGACGGAACCCACGCCTATCTGAATATTTTACCCATGTTTCACATCATGGGAGTAAATTTCGGACTGGGCACCCTTATGGCCGGGGGCAAGAACGTTATAGTAGAAAAATTCACCCCCCAACGAAGTCTTGACCTTATCCAGGAACAGAAGATCACCATTTTCGGTTCCTTTCCCCCCATATTAAGCACCCTTCTGGAGCAAATTGAGAAGGAGACCTATGATCTGTCCAGCCTAAAAATTGTGGCCGGACTTGAAATGCCGGATACGGTAAAGAAATGGGAGGCGGCAACGCCCTCCACATTCTGGACCATGTACGGCCAGACCGAAACATCCGGTCTGATCTCTTTTTCAGAGTACTTTAAACAGCCGGGTTCCGCCGGGGCAATATCGTCCCTGGCCAATATAGCCATTGCCGATGATCAGGACAATCTTCTTCCCACCGAAAATGTGGGAGAGATTCTGGTCAAAGGCCCCCTTGTCTTTCAAGGATATTGGGATGCAGACGATCTCAATGCCGTGACATTCAGACAGGGATGGCACCATACCGGAGACCTGGGAATGATTGATTCCAACGGTTTTCTCTTTTTTAAAGGCAGAAAAGCGGAAAAAGAACTGATCAAACCCGGCGGTGAAAATGTCTTTCCCGCAGAAGTGGAAAAGGCCATTCTCACCCACGAGGCTGTGGAAGCTGCATGCGTTATCGGCGTACCTGATCCAAAGTTCGGAGAGGGTATCAAGGCCGTATGCACGCTTGTTCCGGGAATGACGCTGACAAAAGAGGAACTGATAAGCTTTGTAGGTTCCCTCATTGCCGGCTACAAAAAACCCAGATATGTTGAATTTATTGATGAACTGCCAATGACGGATGACGGTGGCATTGACCGATCCTGCGTAAAGGAACTCTACGGAAAATAGTTTTTTTGTAGACTTTTTTTTGGAAGAAATCCCTTGCGGTACGAGTAACAGAAATTTCTGTGGTTCCGGCTTTGTCCTTGACACCTGAAAATTGATTTACTATGGGTATCTGCATAGCAATACCACATTGTAGAGTCGCTTTTGGTGAAAAAATACGACAGGTAGACGTTCACCACAGTATTTAGCTCGCTAATGTTCATCAAGGTACACAACCTTAATTGAAACAGGAGGTGACATCTGGTTCCTATACCCGTTAGTTGACTTAATAGACAAAACAGGCGATTTTCTTTAACCCCTGCGCTTAAAGAAACCTTAAGTTTATACAACTTAGGATAAAAAAACTGGGACAAAAAAACTGGAATCGTTATGACCGAATTAAAAATTTCAGATGTAACACTCTCCTTTGGCGGACTTAAAGCCTTGGCCGATGTGGATATGGCCATTGAACCGGGTCTGATCACCTCCATCATCGGACCCAACGGGGCAGGCAAAACCAGTATGCTCAACTGTATTTCCGGATTCTATCACCCCACTGAGGGGGATATTTTTTACAAGGGCAAAAAACTCACCCATGCCTCCCCACATCAGGTTTCCAATATGGGCATTGCCCGGGCATTCCAGAACCTGGAGCTTTTTTCAGGACTCACGGTACTGGACAATCTTCTTTTAGCCCGGCACCAGAACCTTAAATACTCCTTTCTCCATGCGGTGTTCTTCTATGGCAAGGCCTCACGGGTGGAAGCGGAAAACAGGGCCTATGTAGAAGATGTAATCGATTTTATGGAGTTGGAACCCTTCCGTAAAAGCCTGGTAGGCAACTTAAGCTATGGCATCCAGAAAAAAGTGGAAGTGGCAAGAGCCCTGACACTGGATCCGGAGATTCTGCTTCTGGACGAACCCATGGCAGGGATGAATATCGAGGAAAAAGAGGATATTGTCCGCTTTGTCATGGATATCCAGAAAGAACGGAACATCACGGTGGTACTGGTGGAACACGACCTCGGTGTTGTCATGGATATTTCCGACAGGATCTACGTCCTTGACTTCGGCCAGGTCATCGGATCCGGTACTCCGGAAGAGGTTTCCCAGGACCCCAAAGTAATTGAAGCCTATATTGGAGAGGATTAAATCGCATGAAAAATACCGATCAATTGCTTGAATACTCTATCCCCCAATTGCTTCGCTGGCGGGTAAACACCAGTCCGGATCGTCCGGCCCTGCGGGAAAAAGATTTTGGCATCTGGAACACCTATACCTGGCAGGAATATTATGACCATGTCAGAAAAACCGCCCTGGGATTGAAACGCTTAGGATTGAAAAAGGGCGACACCATTGCCATTATCAGCGACAATATCCCGGAGCTTCTTTTCACAGCCATTGGCGCCCATGCCATCGGCGCCATTTCCGCGGGTATTTACCAGACCTCCATGCCGGCTGAAATCGCCCAGATCCTCCAATATCTCAAAGT
>PIVQ01000214.1 GCA_003354055.1 Desulfobacteraceae bacterium
GTGATCAGTTTTCTGGCGCCCTGTTTGAAACTGTCCTTGTCCACATATTCGGGTTTGATTTTTGCGTCGTCCAAAACCACCATGGCAATGATGCGTTTGGAGGCCAGGACCGCGCCAAGACCGCCGCGGCCGGCGTACCGGGAACAGACGCCGTGGGGATCGGAACAGGCCAGACCCGATGCCAGAAGCCGTTTTTCAGCGGCCGGACCGATGGTGACGCACCCGGCCCGTTTGCCGAACTTTTCGGTGAGCAGGTCTGATTTCTCATACACGCCTTTACCTTCAAGAAAACCGCCGTCCACAAGTTCGGTCTTATCCTTTCCGACGACGATGATTTTCCAGTCTGTATCTTCTGTTGGGGCGTCTTCAAGGACAATGCAGCGAAGGTCCTGCTGGGCCATGCGCAGGGCCAAAATCCCCCCTGCGTTGCTCTCTTTGATGCCGCCGGTCAGGGGGCTTTTGGCACCGATGCTCAGGCGGTGACAGCTGGATACAGTGGTGCCGGCCAGTGCCCCGCTGCAAAAAAAAAGTTTATTATGTCGGCCCAGGGGGTCGCATTGGGCCGGTACTTCCTTGCTGACCATGCGGGTGGACAGGGTCCTGCCGCCCAGAAGCACTTCTTTAGAATTGTCAGTCTCTTTCCGGGCTTCACCCGTGACCGTATTGATCCTTAAAATAGAAAACATGTGGCTACTCCAATTTGTTGTTTCTCAATGAGGTCCATATTAAATGGTTTAACCATTACTATTACCCTCAATGGTCTGTTTTGTCAACAGATTTGTGCCCCACCGCTGCAACACCCGGCGCCACCGTGGGGCAATTACACGGGCTCTGGTGTATACAATGGAAACACGTTGTGGTCATCTCCTATCTTTACGGAAGCAATGAATTTCATGAACGATGAAAAAATCATAACTTCACGTTATAGTCACACCTGGACCTCAAGGCAGATCACCCCGCACTACCTTTTCCAGTCCTGCCTGGTTTGAAATCGGAACCGGTCAACTTTTAATACCATAAGTGCTCTCCCGGAGAGCCTCATTATCTTATGTAAAGAAAAAGACAGGAGCCGGGTATATTTTTTCGTCTCGTTTTTTAATCTTGAGGGATCGGCAAATTATGCATTCTCAAAAAGGATAGCTTGTCCCAATATCCCCTTTGGAAAAGGATTTTATCATTTTTAATTTGAAAGAATCCACATCCTCTGAGGCCGAGAGGGTCTTTCCATTCGAGAATTACCCATTCTCCATCTTCAAAAACATTCTCAATGATGCAGGTCATATCCGCTTGTGCAAATTCGGTAGAGAACATTTCTTTAATTAATTTTTTTCCTTCTATCGGATCGTTTACGACTTGATGGTTAACTGCATTATCAGCGTAAAATTCAGCAATCAAGTCTGCATCAGCTTTGTTAAATGCATCGACCCATTGTATAATTAATTCTTTTCGTTTCATCAGATTTTTACCTTATAAAAAAGAACACTGCTTTTCAGATAGTGCAGCTTTTTGTCTTGCCTGAATTAGCCTTGTTAAATCGTTTAATTGTTCTCAGTTAATATTTTTGTTTCGATGTCAATCAATGCTCTCAATTTCGAAGTTAGGTCATCGAACTCTGTGTATTTCTTTCCATAAGTAAGATTGAAATCATAATTAATAAAGCCTTTAGGATTCTTACCCTGTGTGTGTTGAAGAACAGTCTCTATCTTATCGAAAGCTTTTGCAAGCAAAGCCTCTTTGGATGACGCATTTTCATATTCATCCCATAATGCTAAAATTTCCTTCTTGAGTTTCTCTGGTAAAGAGGCGATCAGAAGTTCCAAATCTTTTCTCTCTTCTTTGCCTTTGTCCACTCCTTCAATTTGGTCTATTGCAGATATGTCTCCACTTATTGTTTCGCCGAGATCATGTATAATGCATATTTTAATCAGCTTTAATATATCAATATCAGGGTATTCCTTTTCAAATAACAAAACCATTAAACACAATCGCCAAGTGTGCTCTGCTGTACTTTCATGTCGACCATTAGATGTTCTTGAAGTACGAAGAGTATTTTTGAGTTGTTCAGCGTTTCTAAGAAATTTTAAAATACTTTCTAATTTATCATCTTTCATAATCCACTACATCTCCATTAGTTTTTTTATCCCATATCCAACAAATTCTGATAGCTTCTTATTGTTAATTCTTTAAATTTATCTGTATCCTCAGCAGTCTATCCTTTTCTTGAATCAAATCACTTTTTTATATGATACATTATTATTTCATGGCAAAATACAAAATGAACTATCTGAAAGAAAGGACATTTGTCCCAGTTGAAAAATGGAATCAATTAAACCGAAATTTGCAAGAAAGCTTTTAAGGGCAGTTGAGCGAAGAATCCAAATAGCACCGAATCAGATTAAAGAAAAAAATGTTTCAGCTGGAGCATTTATAATAAAACAGGGAGGCGATCCTAAGGAGGCTTTTGTAATTCTGGAAGGGAATGTGAAAATCTATCATGCCACCTTGAAAAGCAATGAATACCTAATGGCTATTGCAGGTCCGGGAGAGATTGTAGGAGAATTGGAAATTTTAACCGAAGAAAAAAATCTTTGTTCGGCCGAAGCATTGATAAACTGTCGGGTCGCCGTGTTAGACAGGAATATATACAGAAAATGGCTGAATGAAGACCATAAGTTTGCATTACTGATGAATCAAATCCTTTGCTCACGGTTGCAGAAAATCAGCACAAGGGCAGCTGAACACCTGACTTATCCTTTAGAGTATTCTTTTCTAAAATTAATTAAAGCATCGGCCCTAAAAAAATCTTCTCAGACTATAAAAATTTCGAAGAATGAAATCTCAAGTTATTTGGGTACGAGTGTTAGGAGTGTCAATCGTATTCTAAAAAATTTGCACAACCAGAAGGTACTTTCGATTTCAAAAAACGAAATCCAAATTCTTTCTATGGATTTTTTAGAAAAGTTTCTGTCAATTCATGAAAATTAACAATGAAAAGATCTTCCAACTTTTGATTTAAGTAGAAATAAGGAGTTGACTATGTCTATCATTTTTCTCCCACAATGATGGATTTAAAGGGGTGGACTATTATTAAAAAAAGCTCAGTCTTTTTGAATTAAAATCCGACACAATGTACAGGGTTTGGAAGAAATATATGATGCTTATTTTTAAAGCTTTAATTGTTCTGAGATTACGTGCCGGTTTATATCAAAAGTTGAATTCAGAACCCAGAGCCGGGTAGGCCGGAAAGCAGCAGAAATTGATGTTTTTTTCATATCTTATGTAGTGGAGCGAAAAAGCGGTGTTGTTGAGTGACCTTAGTCTGAAGGTCAGCGGGACGCAGTTTCACAGCTTTTCGCGCAGCGGAATTATACCATCTTAGGATCGGCTTCAAAATTACTTAACCTTTTGTTTCCAAAATCCCCTGTCTTTTAAGGGGTTTTGGAAAGAATTTAGGGTAAGTTATTTTGTAACGATTCCTTATCTTAAAAACAGTGATAGCCGCCTCCGGGTTGCCCGGCCCGGTGGCAGCTATCTGAAATCGACAATATCTACATGCGTTTACCCTATGCGTACATGCTTTCAATTTCGTTTTTATATTTTTTATGAATGATTCTTCTCTTCAACTTCATGGTGGGCGTGAGTTCATCCCCTTCAATGGAAAACTCTTCTCCAAGAATGGCAAATTTTTTAACCGTCTGGACCCTGGCCAGGGTTGCGTTAACAAGATCCACCTGCTTTTGCAGATGATTATTGAAAGATGCACAGGCAGAAGCCTGGCCGGCATTTTGGGCAGCACTTTGGGCAGCAGCAGCTTCTTGAACAACTTTATCAGGATCCAGGGTAAACAGAGCCGTTACATAGTTACGTTTATCGCCGATAACAACCACCTGGCTGACAACGGGGATGGACTTCAGCTTTCCCTCTAAAATCTGGGGCGCTATATTTTCACCTCCGGAGGTGATGAGCAGTTCCTTTTTTCGATCGGTGATCTTCAAGAATTCAGTATCGTCAATTTTACCCACATCCCCGGAATGGAGCCAGCCATCGGCATCTATCGTTTCATCCGTTGCCTCTTTGTTTTTAAAATACCCTTTAAATACATGACGGCCACGCATTAAGACCTCTCCGTCCTGGGCTATGGATATTTCAGCACCCTTCATTGCGGGGCCTGCCCACCCTATTCTATACTTAAAGGGCTGGGGCAGAGACAGGGTTGCAGGACCTGTACACTCGCTCATGCCGTAAACCTCCGTAACGGGAACACCTAAGCTGTGGAAAAACTCTAAAGAATCCATGGATATTGGCGCTGCTGTGGAAATGAACAACCGGCACCGGTCGAATCCCAGCTTTTCCCGAACTTTGGAAAAAACCAATTTATCAGCCAGGCCGATCATGGAGGGGGCTGGTAAATTTTCCTGCGCCGCATATCCGGCTTCAAGCCCCTTTTTCCTGGCCCAGGCCGCTATTTTTTTCTTTAACCAGGAATTCTGCACCCCGGCTGCCGTCATTTTGGCCTGAATTTTTTCCCAGACCCTTGGCACGCCGATAAACATGGTGGGCCGGACCTCTGTGAGGTTAGCCCCTAAAAGATCCATGCTCTCGGCAAACCAACTCGTACACCCTGTGATAGTGGGGGCATAAAGGCTGACAACCTGTTCGGCTATGTGACTTAAAGGCAGATAACTGATGAAATGATCCGAGTGATCAATTTCGGCCATATCCACGACCTGCTGCCCCGTCCAGATAATATTATCATGGCTCAGCATAACGCCCTTAGGATTTCCTGTGGTACCGGAAGTGTAAATGAGAGTGCAGCAATCATCGGGATTCTGGGCGGCAACCCGTTCATCCAAGGCCTCGTCTGAGACCTTCTCTGCAATCTTTGGAAGATCTTTCCACGAAAAAACCTGATCATCATCGTCAGATCCATTCATCATCACAATGGCTTTCAAGTCAGGCAGATCGTCCTTGATCTCTTTTATTTTTGCCAGTTGCCCGGCATCTTCCACCACCACAATACCGGCCCCACTGTGCCCTGCAATATACAGGCATTGTTCCGGACTGCTTGTGGCATAGATACCGCCCGGAATCGCACCTGCAAAAATTGCAGCCATATCGCTTATAAACCACTGGGGGCAATTATCTCCTATAATATTAATGGCATTGCCCGCCTCCAGACCAAGGGCCATAAACGCCCGGGCCGTAGTTCTTATCTGATCGTAGTAGGCTTGCCAGGTTGTTTCTTCCCATTGCCCATTAATTTTGTTTTTTAATGCAATGCCGCTCCCAAATTTATCCACCGTGTTTCTCATCACTTCCATTACCGTTCGTTTTTCCATGGTTCTTCCCCCCATATAAAAAATTGTCCGTATTAAAATTTCAGTGATAAAAAGCATCGCCCATAAAACACGGGCAACTTGGGAAATCCGTCAGTGCAAAAGACATGTTGTGGCGTATCAGTTCAGGAGAGGATACAAAAAAATGAGATCTCAAAATGTAAGTTTAATTTTAGATACCAAATTCATATCGGCTGTGAGAAGGAATGTCAATCAGGAAATTGACGAGGTAGGCAAAACAGCGGCGAGGTATCGACGATACCTCGCCGCTATCTTAAGGTTAACTATCCAATGAGTGGTTCCATATCGAGTGCCGGATGACCTTTCTCCTGGAGAAACGGAAGTATTTCTTCTTCTGTCATTCCCACCGTTTCATCCGCTATTCTTTCAAAAAGATCCGGCACACCCATCTCCTTTCCGCGTGCATTTATGCGTTCTTTGAGTTCTTCTTTGAGGATTTTAGGCATCCACACCATTCTCAAAAGCCCTCCATCACCCAGGATAAATTTACCCTGACCAATATTATGCTTGGAGTGACCTACAAATCCGGGGGAGCTGGCGCCGCCGCCCATAACACCGGCAAGTGTGGTAAACTTCATCCCGCAGGGTGTTTCTCCGCCATAATCACGGCAAACCGTCATCACACCATTACAGGCCGGCAGCATGGCAGCAATACACTCGCAGCAGCCGCAGGTGGTCATGGGATCAATCACCATGGAGTAAAAATTATAGTGGGTGACAGCCCCCCTTGATGCTTTGAAGACAAAGTCATTAACCCCTTTCCACTGGCCCAGTTTTGCATCCAGACACTCTCCTTTTTCAATGGGCTGATTGGGACCGGTTGGATTAATTTCATATGCGGCTTTACAGTCCATCCAGTTGTATGCACCGCAAAGTCCTGTTCTTTCCGGACTTACCGAGCATACATGGTTTGGCGCAAAGGACTGGCAGAGGGTGCAGGAATAAAATATCTCGACATCTTCATCCGTCATATTATCCACCCGGGAATCACGTGTCTTGTACTCTGCCCTTGCCGTTTTGGTGATCTTATCAACATCTGCTTTTTTAGTAAAAAGTGTAATCTGAACCTTATCAACAATTTTGGTGAACTCCTGGTGAAATTTTGCATGGAGCACCACACCGATATCTTTAAGGGTAAAGCCCTTTTCAATGGCTGTTTTGCTGATCCTTATCCAGGAGATATCCCTTTGACCCATATGCATGATGCCCTGGATATAATTGACAAGATGGTGGATCTGTCTTTCCATGATGGGTTCAAAATCCTTCTGGAACTCACGTCCTGCGATCTGGACAAATATACCAAGAGGAAACGTTCCTCCCTCTTTGATACCATCGATGTCCGGACCGTTGATAATGATCTTTCCATCCTCGATATCTCCCATTTCGGCAGATTTAACAAGCTCGGTACACTGGGTTTTACCGCCACCGCACTGCGCATAAAGATCTGCCCCCCTGACTCTTTCTCCCTCAAATGCCGGTCCAAAGGAACAGGGAATATCAATCTTGGAAACCGCAACCTTCAACCCTCGAACTTCAACCGACCTCTGGCAGATTTCATCGTGGGCAACAGGTGCCACCACATGTTCGTATGTGCAGACACCCGTTGGCAGTATTTCAGGAATGGGAGTATCGGCAATCGTGGGAAAGCCCCAGTTTACACAACCGCCGGCTGCAACGCCCCATTCGGTTCCCACATCACCCAATGCATTAACAAAGGCAAAGATTCTGTCCTTGTTGTACAAAAGCACTTTTTTATAATCCCCCGGAGTAACACCCCCAAAGGCCATGGCCGCCCTGTTTGCAAATCCAAGAGCAAATACGGCAGAGGAGATATCAGGACCAAAAGGAACGATACGTGTATTCCAGCCGATCTGCATACCCGCTTCAAGACACTGGTCTATCAGGGTTTTGCCGTTATGGTTGGCCGCACAAAAGACATACAGAGATTTTTTCTGGTAATCTTCCACTATCATTTTTGCAATTTCAGCGTTAGGTGCAGCCCCCACCATGGTTGCAAACCCCGGTGCAGATCCGTCAACCAGTTCAACTCCCCGTTTTCTCAGAATAGTATCATCGGCTGCCCCCACCCATTTTTTACCATTTTCAAGATCGGGATCTTCCCTTGGAATATAAAAATCAGGATCCGTTAAGTATCGTAACGCCTCCATGATCTCATAGGAAAAGATACCGGCCATACCCGCATCAAGCAATGGGCCAAGGTACGGAAGCCAATGTCTAAGCTTAATATGAGGGGGCAAAAGCCCCCTTGCAAATTCCAGTGGTTTTTTAAGATCTTCAAGGGTTTCAACTTTCATACCGGTTAATGAATAAATAACTGGCAGATAGTATGCGGTGTTTGGAAATCCTATTTTTGTAGCTGCATCATAAGTGGCAAGTGCTTTTTTTAGCCTGCCTTCAGCCTCGGCAACTACTTTATAGCCGCCCTGGATGGCAGCAAATGCGATTAATTTTGACATATCGTTTTCTCCTTAAAATAATATTATCCTGCAAGCGCCTGACGTGAAGCCATATCCATGAGAACCCGCTCTCTTGCCGTGTTGATCCCAAGCGCTTCTCTCTTTTTATCGATATGATTGATCATTGCCCGGGCATGTTTGATAGGATCAGGTTCAACATCCCACATGCCGCCATAGATTTTTTCCATATCAGCGCTTAAATGATTATGAAATACAGGGGCGCCTGATGTGGGTATCCCGTACCCGAAAACCGTATAAACACCGGAGCTGACAAAGTAATGCCCGATTGAGATGGCCTTCTCGCTCATCCATTCCGGTGCGCTTCCGGCAAGGGGAAGATCACAGATATCATCTCCTAAGCCGCCTGCTTCAACCACTTTGGTTGCAGCCATCAGAAGCCGGCTGTTGTCAACACACGATCCCATGTGAAGAACAGGCGGAATCCCGACGGTTTCACAGACTTCGGCCAGTCCCGGACCGCAGTACGCCGCTGCAGACTCAGGGGTGAGAAGCCCTGCCATGGCGCAGGCAATGGCATTGCAGCCCGTGGTCAGAACAACCACGTCGTTTTTAATCAGTTCTTTGATGATGGTGATATGATTTTCATTGTGTTTTGTTCTTGCGTTATTACATCCTACAAGACCTGCAATGCCGCGAATGCGGCCGTTGATGATGTTGTCGTTGAGCGTATAAAAAGAGCCGCGATAGGTGCCGCCCAAATGATACTCGACTGCCTCAACACTGAAACCCGCTATCTGGGTAGCTTTATGCGTGGGTATCATCACCTCGGCACCCCGGTTTTGAAAGTTGTCTACAGCCGCTTTTACAATGCGCTCAGCATCTTCCATGGCATATTTTTCGTCAAATTCGATATGCAGAACATTATCCTGTTCCATTTTTGCAATGGGATTGGTGGTGATTAATTTGGTGTGAAAGCACTTGGCCACATTGGCAAGGTTTTGAAAGATGCATTGCACATCCACAACCATGGCATCGCAGGCACCGGTAACGATCACCAACTCCTGCTGCAAAAAGCCTCCGGCAGCCGGTACCCCGTGACGCTGAAGAATTTCGTTGGCCGTACAGCAGATCCCGCCAAGCTGAATCCCCTTGGCTCCTTTTTCCGCTGCATAGGCCAGCATCTTTTCCGATTGAGACACAGCCACGATCATTTCAGAAAGAGCGGGCTCGTGCCCATGAACAATAATATTGACATGATCTTCTTTTAAAATCCCCAGGTTGGCCTCGGTCTCCAGGGGATAAGGTGTCCCAAAAAGTATGTCCTGAAGATCAGTGGCCAGCATGGACCCGCCCCATCCGTCGGCAAGGGCGGCCCTTGTACACTGCCGGGTGATATTTACATAATCCTGGTCAACCCCCATGTGGGTGCGGTGCATTATATCCACAATCTCCCGGTCAATATTTCGGGGCAGCACACCGTTTTTTTTCCACTTGTCATAAAGCGGCGCCGGGGCCCGCTTTAGATAAAGAAGTTCACCGTCGGGTTTGCCCCATTCAGCTAATGCAGTTTGACCGACCTCCACCGCGATTTCATCCATATCCCGGTCCTTTTCTTCACCATCGACGGTAACCGTTGTGTCAACATTCAGATGCCGGGCAACCGCAATAAGCTTAATTGTATCCTTTATGGAGTAGTTTGAGGTCTCCTTTAAGGCCGCAGACAGAAAAATCTTGGCCACATGGCGCCCGTGGTCGGAATGGGCGGCCACACCTCCGGCCACCATACGTGCAAAATTTCTGGCAGCAATGGTATTGGGTGTTGCTCCGCACAGCCCCTTGCGATTGTCTCCTTTTTCGGGATCAATTTTCGACAGGGGAAGCCTGCAGGGTCCCATACCGCAAATTTTACAGCAGGTTCCCTGGGCACCGATATTACAGGGCTTCATATTCTCTGCCCTGTCAAATATGGTTTCAACTCCCAATGCCTGGGCCCTTACCAACATCTCTTGTGTAGCCCTGTCCACAGTGACTTTTTGTGCATCAGCGATCTTTGGTGCTTTAACTGTCTTTTTATGCTTTGCCTCTTGATTCATGTCATTCTCCTTAAGATTCAGTTTGCAACTAATGGCCACCTTACTACCATCAACCATTTTGTGACCGTCAGCCACGCTTAGGTCCAAAAAAAAAGCAGTGATACTGCCCTGCAATTTACATCTACTTTACCGGTACTTACCGGTCC
>PIVQ01000215.1 GCA_003354055.1 Desulfobacteraceae bacterium
GGAATTCGGAACTGCTGTGTCCGTGGATGCCCGCCAGGGTGAAACGGTCGCCTTTGAAGCCTGCCGTCAATACCTGATCGGTTGTAACAGCCTGTTCGAATCCCGGCCGGTTGCTCCTGAGCCAACACCTGTCGTGATACCTGAAATCGAGGAAAAAGAGGAGTTACCCCAAATAGAAATGTCAGAAGATTTTGAGTCCTTTAAACAAAACAACCAGTCCGCTGTTGATAGGATTTTATACAAGGAATTCCAGCGCCGGAAAAAACAGGCCGCTGTGAATGCCATGGACCGGTTTGAGTTCAACACAGACGGGATCCTGATTTCAGGGGTGTCTGTGGGATTGCCCGGAAAGGCCCGCCGCGTATTTGCCAAAGATAATTTTGATGCCATCCTCAACGGCAGGAATTTTATCGAATCTCTGGATACAGATGAGATGAACAAGCTGACGGACAAGAACATCACCAAATTGTACAAACAGCCTGACGGCAATGCCCGGTTTGTCCAGATTACCAAGACCGAAGATGTGATTCATCTGGCAGGTCAACTCGGTTACTTTAATCTTACCGACGAATACGGAATCAAAGAACAGTATGACGTGGCCATGGCTATGGGTATTGCAGCCGGTATCGAAGCCCTTAAGGATGCCAATATTCCGCTGGTCATGCAGTACAAAAAGATGAAAGACGGAAGGACTATGATTCCGGACGGATTTGCCCTGCCCGAGGAAATGCAGGAGGAAACCGGTATCATCATCACCTCTCTCTGGCCCAACGGTGAGACATTGATTTCCGAGCTTGAAAAGTTTTTCTATGAAAAGCTGTTCCTCAAACCTTACGAGGAATTTGAGAAGATCTACTATTACCTTATGGAAAAGGTCGATAACTTAGAGATCAAAGAAGAGCTGACCGACTGGTTCTTCAAGGCCAAATCCAGGAAGAAAAAAGATATCCAGCCTTACAAGTTTGACCGGAACTTCCTGCTCAATGCCTGTCCTTTAGGATCTGCCCATCTGGCCCAGATCATCAAGGCCAAAGGCCCTAACACTCTGGTCTCCTCAGCCTGTGCCTCGACTACTTTGGCCATGGGAATTGCCGAAGACTGGATCCGGGTAGGCCGGTGTAAACGGGTATTGGTGGTTGGCGGTGAAAACGCCACATCCCCCAACCAGAACCAGTGGATCGGATCCGGGTTCCTGGCTTTGGGTGCTGCCACCATTAAAAAACGGGTGTCTGAGGCTGCCAAGCCCTTTGACCAGGACAGAAACGGGACTATCCTTGGTGCCGGAGCTGTCGGACTTGTGGTTGAAGACAAGGCATCTGCCGCCAAACGCGGCATGAACGGCCAGTGCGAGGTTCTTGGTACTCATATCGCCAACTCTGCCTTTCACGCCTATAATATTGACGTGCCCCATATGTCCCGTGAGATGACAAAATTCATCAACAAGGTTGAACGGCAGACAGGGCTTTCCAAGGAAGAATATGCTGACAAACTTCTGTTCATGTCCCATGAAACCTATACCCCGGCCCGCGGCGGTAGTGCCGATGCTGAGGTCCAGGCCCTTGAGACCACCTTTTCAAGCTACCTGAACAAGATCTGCATTTCCAATACCAAAGGCTTTACCGGTCATACTCTGGGCGCGGCCATTGAAGATGTGGTCATGGTCAAAGCCCTCCAGAAAAGAAAGGCACCGCCCATTGCCAACCTCTCCAAAATACCCAGTGAGTTCCGGAAACTGAACTTCTCGGGTCAGGAAAAAATTGATTCCGAATACGGACTTCATCTGTCTGCCGGTTTCGGTTCCCATTTTGCCTTTATGTTTGTTAAACGGGTAGAAGAGAACCCGGTCCGCGGCAACCTGGTTTACCAGAAATGGCTGCGGCAGATAACCGGTGCCCAGAATCCGGAACTTAAAATAATTGACAATACCCTTTGTGTCGTGGCCGGTGGCCAGGACGCCAAGGCTGCAACACCGCCTGAACCTGTTCCGGTCAGCACCCCGGCACCCGCTGTCGCTGCTGTAGCTGCACCTGCAGCCCAGGTCCTAGAACCTGCAGCCCAGCCCGTGGCAAAGGTGAAAGCCATCATTGCCGAACAGACCGGATATGCAGAAGATATGCTGGAAGATGATCTGGATCTTGAAGCGGATCTTGGCATTGATACGGTAAAACAGGTGGAGATTTTCGCTAATGTTGCCTCTTCCTTTAATTTTGCAGTGCCTGATGATCTCAAACTGCGGGATCTGAATACCATTGCTAAACTTGCCGCCTATATTGCCGACAAGACCGGACTCCCAGCGGGTGTTCCGGCTGCCGCGGCCCAGCCTGCCATTGCCGCACCGATTGCAGCAGCTCCTGCTGCGGATGCGGCACACGTCGTCGACAAGGTGAAAGCCGTGATTGCCGAACAGACCGGATATGCCGCGGATATGCTGGAAGATGATCTGGATCTTGAAGCCGATCTTGGAATCGACACGGTAAAACAGGTAGAGATATTCGGAAAGGTTGCCGGGACCTTTGACTTTTCAGTGCCTGACGACCTTAAACTTCGGGACTTGAACACCATTGCCAAGCTGGCAGAATATGTCACGGGTCAGACCGGTGTCCCAGCGGCTGTCTCGGCAGCTCCTGCCCAAGTTCCCGCAGCAGCACCTGCTGCGCAGGTCCCGGCGGTTGAAACAGCTGCCGCTCCTATTCAGGCGGTTAAAGCTGTGATTGCCGAGCAGACCGGGTATGCCGAGGATATGCTGGAGGATGATCTGGATCTTGAAGCGGATCTCGGTATCGACACGGTAAAACAGGTAGAGATCTTTGCCAGGATTGCCGCCAACTTTGGCTTTGACGTACCGGATGATCTTAAACTTCGTGATTTGAACACTATTGCAAGGTTGGGAGATTATATTGCCCAGAAAACCGGGACCGTTGAAGCTTCGGCTGATGTGTCCCCGGCGGCCGCTCCCACAGCCCCTGTCGCTGCAGCGCCTGTACCGGTCGTACCTGAAACTGGCACCCCTGTACCGGGCAACAATGTGGCTGATACGGTTAAAGAGGTGATTGCCGTGCAGACAGGGTATACCGCAGACATGCTGGAAGATGACCTGGACCTTGAAGCCGATCTTGGTATTGATACGGTAAAACAGGTGGAAATCTTTGCCAAGGTGGCCTCTACCTTTGGATTTCCTGTTCCTGAGGATCTCAAACTCAGGGATTTGAATACCATTGCAAAATTGGCTGAGTATATTAATCAGAAAACTGCTGCCGCAGTTCCTGAAACAATACCTGCAACCGGATCCGGTACTGATCCTGTGTCAGCTGAACCCATAATTGTTGAAGATGCGTCTGATTCCGAAGATATTTTTCCGGATATAGCGTCACCCATCAAACGGCTGGTGGTCAGAGTCGATGAGGCGCAGATGCCTAAGGAACTAATGACAGACCTACGGGGTAAAACCATCCTGGTCTCCCTGGACAACCACGGATTTGCCAAGGCCGTGATTAAAAAGATCGAGTCCCTTGGCGGTAAGGCCGTTACCCTGGCCCATGCTGCGGACGGGAAGAAAGGCCAGAAGGCCGACCTGACCCTTGATCTTTCTGATGTGAAGGCTCTGGAAGCCAAGATGGAAACCCTTAAACCTGAACTTGCAGGGCTTAACGGATTCATTCACCTGGCTTCCCTGGATTATTACTTTGACCGTAAAAGTTCTGAATTTGCCTCTGACGAGGAGTTGGCTGTAACTGTAAAATCCGCATTTGTCCTTGTTAAGCATCTGTTTGATGATCTGAACCGTCCGGGCAATATCATGGGTACCATTGGATTTGACTCAGTGGTCTTCCCCTATATGGAAGGTTTTGGCAAGATTCATCCCATGTTTGCCGGTTTGGCAGGTTTGATGAAAACCGTGAATAAGGAAATGCCCGACACCCGGGTCAAGGTGGTTGATTTTTCCTATAAACAGCCCAAAAAGAGCATCAAACGGATTGTTGATCTGTTCATGGGTGAACTTCTGGGAGATGATGGAAGATGTGAGGTGGGATACGGCAACAAGAAACGCTATGTCCTGTCCATGCACCAGTCTATCGCAGACCGGACCGAACAGGTGGTGGATAATAACGATACCCTCCTGGTTACCGGTGGTGCAGGCGGCATTACCTATGAAATCCTCAAACAGGTGGTCAAGACCTATAAGACGAACCTGGTGATCCTGGATATCAACGATATCTATGCCACTGATCCTAAGTACTTGGAAAAGGGTGCGACCCAGCCGGATCTCATGGCAATGCTTCGGGCGGACATGCCCGGGGTTAAGCCTGTTGAAATCAAACGGGCCCAGGACCGGATCATGCGGGTGCGCCAGTCTGTTGAAAATATTGAGTACCTGAAATCATTGGGTATCACCGTGGAGTATATCTGCACCGATGTCACCGACTATGAGGCGGTGAAACGGGCAGTGGATTCCTGTGACCAGATCGACGGGATCTTCCATGCCGCAGGTATGGAGATGAGTCAGTTTATTCCAAAGAAAGAACTCTGGTCCTTTGAACTGGTCGTTGATGTAAAGGTCAAGGGAATGCGGAATCTTCTCCGGGCTACCCGCAAGAGAGATTACAAGTTCTTCTTTACCTTCTCTTCCGTGACCGCAAGGTTTGGTAATCAGGGGCAGGTGGATTACACGGCTGCCAATGACTTCCTGGGTAAAACTTTGTTTGCCGAAAATCAGAGACATCCGGAAAGATCTTACAAGGTCTATGCTTGGACTGCCTGGGGCGGTGTCGGCATGGCCACAAATCCAACGGTGAAAAAGGTGTTGGAAGACCGGGGCATCCAGTTTCTGCCCATGGAGCAGGGTGTGAAATTCTTCATGGCGGATCTGTTGGATAAAACCGAGTCTGAAATGGTATTTTCCGGCATGGATTATGACTTTGATGTGGACGGCCTGCTGGGTGATCCTTCAGACAAGGCCTACCCTTTCCTGGATGACATTCTGGAACAGACCAAGACATCCGTGACCTACGGCAGGACCCTTGATTTGAATCGTGATCTCTTCCTCCATGACCATACCATGGGAGATGTGCCCCTGTTCCTGGGATCCACCGGTATTGAAACCATGGCCCAGGTGGCGAGAGCTCAGTCCGATGACCGTCCCTGTTTTACAGGCCTGTCTGATTTCCATATTCCCTATGGGATCAAACTGCTTAAAGGGCGTCCCAAAGCGTTGATGATTTCAGGAAACGCTTCAGGTGATGGACAGTTTAAGTGCGAGATCTCCTCAGTGTTCAAGAATCCCAAAGGGGTGGTTATGGGAGATCCCAAGATTCACTATCAGGGAACCTATACGTTTGATAAAACGCCTCTGGCCTCAAAAACCGTTGATCTGCCGAAATTTTCTGAAATCAGCTGGGAGGGGGAACTGGAAAATCTGGTATACCATCCCAGCCGGCTGTTCATGTTCGGATTGTTCGGCACCATCGTGGATATCAACTCCTTTGACGGCACAACGTTGATCACCACACTTGAGGACAAGAGTGAGGCTGAATTCTTCAAAGGGGTAAAAGACCCGAGCTTTGTGGCTGCCCCGGTACTTGTGGATGCCATGTTCCAGACCGGCGGACTTTTGGAGTTCTTTACTTCATCCAGAACCGTACTGCCCTATAAGATTCAGTCCATGGATTTTTACGGTACACCGGAAAAGAATACGCCTTATTATTGCATTACCCGTAAAATAGCCTCCAAGGAAGAGACCAATGTTTATAACTTGAGTCTCTGCGATACCAAGGGTAACCTTTTCGTTGATATTAAGGGTTTTGAAATGGTCAAACTCAACCAATTGGATGAGCAAGACCGGATCGCGGATAAGGTCAGTTTCTCCTCTGCCGATGCAAAGGAAAATGTAAATTAGTTAAACCTCCGTAATTGTAGTAAATAAGGGGCCATCTGTAATAGCAGATGGCCCCTTAATATTTTCTGCCGTGCTTTTATTTCTTTGCCCGCAAATTGTCAGTTCGACGTCATTCTTCTTGAAGTTTTTTTCCGTTAGTGACATGGTGTTTTCCTTTATAACTAATACCTATGACAGGGAAAAATGCGCAAAAAAAAAGAGAGTCCGTTAAATGAGTACGGCAAGCTTTCCGGGCCTTTAAAATCCATAGTAAAGATTCTGGCAGTCCAGGTACTTGAATTCAGGCAGATGGACCTTGTGGCCTGTCTTAAGGAACTCAAGATAAAAGATGAGGACAATAAGGCCTTTACTGCCATTAGTATTGCGCCGGTTGTCAAGAAACTGGCCGGACTTAAGCTGATTACAAAAAAAAATACAGGGGTTGCCTGTGCCGGTGCAATAAGAATCCCGGTGGTAAAGGATGTGGTAACGGGTTGTGAATTTGAAGCCATGGCAACTGCCGTGCTTTCAATCCGGTCCTTTGAGGATGGCCTGAGTGGATATGGGGGTGATAGTGAAAGAGAATTTTACAGAGCATTCCAGTTTGCCGTGTTTAACAACCAGGCCCAGGCTGACCTTGAAATGGCCCTTGGAATAGGTTGGCAGTTTTCTTCTGAATTTATGCTGGGCTCCTCGCCGCTCCTTGCCTATTTTAATCAGCCCTTTTCTTCTGAGTTGTTGAAGGCCACCGATAACAATACCAAAGCGAAAATACTGGTATTCACCCTTATTGATGCTGATAGAGGCCTTTATCCTGCCCATGAATTTTTTAAATATTGTAATCAGTTTTTTTTAGAGCAGCCAGGCTTTATTCAGGAAAAAGTAAGGGTGATGGAATACCTGTTGATCCGGGGGGAACTTGAAGCCCACGGCCGATTGCTGGACCAGATCGAAGATGAGGCACCCATAGATTATGCCGCCCATATGGGATGGCGGCTGATGCTTTGCAATGAAACCAATGCTGCCCTGACCTGTTTTAATAAAAGCCTGGCTTTGATAAAGAAAGAGACCCGGAAACGCAAAATCTTCCTGGATGGACTACCCGGGCTGTTTTTCCTGTTTGCCCTTTTGAAAACAAAGGATGATGCAAATCTTAAGGTTGCATTGACGCATATTGACAGCGCCCTTAAGAAAAAAACGCTGCATTCAGCACTGTTCAGGGGAATGGTTCCGGTTTTTCAGGACGGCCTGGGCCAGGCTTGTGATCCCCAAGAAATCGAGCTGCTGGCCGAGGAGGAGTTCTCACATTTTTCGATCCTCTCTTTTTTTAAGATCTTGATTTTAACCTGGATGGATAAGGACCAGGGCAAGGAGTGGGCAGATGACCTGAACCTGATCCGGTATAAGGCCAAATTATCAGGCCATCAATGGCTGGAAGCCGAGTCCCGGTATCTTCTTTTGGAGTTGGGAATCAGGAAGCAGAACAAGGATCGGGCTGAAAAACTTCACAGCCAATGCGGGACTGTCAGCCTTATCCCCATCGTCACCCAGGTTCCCAGGTGGGAAAAGGCGTTGAATGCCCTGATCAATATTGGCAAGGCATCTTCCGATGAAGTTGATCAACTGCGGCAAACACCTTCCCAGAGGATAATCTGGCTTATAGACTATGACGAAAAGTCAGGAACCTGTGACATTCTCCCAAGGCTCCAGAAATTTACCAAGAAAAAGGCCTGGACAAAGGGAAGGGCCGTGGCCATGAAAAATCTGTACAAAAATTACAGGACCATGGAAGGCCTCACCGAGCAGGACAAAAGTATCTGCAGCACCATTGAAGAAAATACCTACCGGGACGCATATTACGGGTATGGGTACGGGTATTCTCAGACCGAGTATGAGTTTGACAAAAAAGCAGCATTACCGTCACTGGTCGGCCATCCGCTTATTTTCCTGGAAGGGGATCTGAAGAGCCCTATCGAGCTTACGGCATCAGAGCCCGAGGTCAGGCTCAGAAAAGGAAAAAATGGGATCCGGCTGAAAATGGTCCCCATGCCCGGTCCCAACGGAAGTGAAAGTATTCTCATCCGGGAAAGCCCCAGCCGGTTTAAGCTTGTCTCTTTTACTGAAAAACATGAAACCATTGCCGCATTGCTTGGGAAAAAGGGCTTGAAACTTCCCGGGGAGGCTCAACAGGATGCAACCAAGGCCATGGCGTCACTGTCCTCCCTGGTCCAGGTTAATTCCGATCTGGCCTTGGATACGGGTAAGGATGCCTTACAGGTTGAGGCAGATCCAACTCCCCATGTCCACATCATGCCCTGGCAGGAAGGGATCAGTATCGAATTCTGGGTCAGGCCGTTTCGTTACGGAGGATCCTATCTCAAGCCGGGACGGGGCGGGAGCCACGTCTTTTCCCGGGTGGATGGTGAGAACCGCAGGGCTGAAAGAGATCTTGGACTGGAAAAGACCCTATCAGATGATGTGATAACCATCAGTCCCACTCTGGATTATATTGAACCTGCGGACGGTCAGTGGCGGATAGATGATCCCGAACAATCTCTGGAGCTGCTTTTGGAACTGCGGAGCGCGGGTGATAAGGCAATATTGGAATGGCCCAAGGGAGAACAATTCAAGGTAAAACAAGAGGTCGTGTCAGACCATTTCTCCCTTGGAATAAAAAAAGACAGGGAATGGTTCAAAGCCACAGGATCATTGGTGCTGGACGAGGAAAACAGTCTCGATCTTAAGACGCTCCTGGCGAAACTGGAAAATGCCACCGGAAGGTTTCTACCACTGGGTGACGGTGAATTCCTGGCCCTGACAAGGTCGTTGAAAGAAAGACTTGAGGAGTTAAAATCCTACTCATCTCCCCATGGAAAGGGAGTCCGGTTTGCCCCGCTGGCCAGCCCGGCCATTGAGGAATTTACCCAGAGTATCGGAACCCTGAAAACCGATAAAGCCTGGAAAGCCCATTGCAAAAAATTTAAGGAGAGTATTGAACCGCAGATTCCGGGAACCCTCCAGGCCGAGTTGAGAGACTACCAGAAAACAGGATTCAACTGGCTGGCCCAATTATCCCACTGGCAGGTCGGTGCCTGTCTTGCAGATGATATGGGTCTTGGAAAAACCCTTCAGGCCCTGGCCGTTCTTCTCCTGGGAGCGGATAAGGGCCCAAGCCTTGTGGTGGCTCCCCTATCCGTGGCAGCCAATTGGCAGGAAGAGTGCCTTCGCTTTGCACCGACCCTTGTCCCAAAGGTATTCGGCCCGGGGGACCGGCAGACCTTTCTTTCTGACCTGTCTGCCTTCGATCTTGTGATTACAAGCTACGGACTTTTGCAGATTGAGGCGGAAAAACTTGCTGGGGTCAACTGGCATACCGTGGTCCTTGACGAGGCCCAGGCCATAAAAAATATGAAGAGCAAGCGCTCCAAAGCCGCCATGGGGCTTAGCGCCGATTTCAGACTGATCACCACGGGTACGCCTGTGGAAAATCACCTGGATGAATTGTGGACTCTTTTTAATTTTTTAAATCCGGGTCTGTTGGGACCCTTCAGCCGGTTCAGGGAAAAATTCGCTCTGCCCATTGAACGGGATGGGGATAAGACGGCCTCCCGCCGGTTGAGAAAACTGATATCACCTTTTATCTTAAGACGGTTGAAAGTTGATGTTCTTAAGGAACTTCCGGAAAAAACCCAGGTAACCCTCCATGTGGAGATGAGCCAGGAAGAATCAATGGTGTATGAAGCCCATCGCCTCAAAGCCCTGGAGAAAATTGAATCATCCGATACCGGTCACCCCGGGGGAAAACATCTGAAAATTCTGGCAGAACTGACACGGCTGCGGCAGTTATGCTGCAACCCTTCTCTTGTCATGCCGGACAGCAATATCAAAAGCTCAAAGCTGAAAGTCTTTTCAGATACGGTGGACGAGCTGCTGGAAAACCGGCACAAGGCGCTTGTTTTCAGTCAGTTTGTGGGGCACCTTAAAATTTTAAGAGAGTTCCTCGATTCCCGGGGAATCAGCTATCAGTATCTGGACGGGTCGACCTCTGCCAAAAAGCGCCAGCTTCGTATCAACGCCTTTCAGGGGGGGCAGGGGGATCTTTTTCTGATCAGTCTTAAAGCCGGAGGGTCCGGGTTGAATCTGACTGCTGCGGATTATGT
>PIVQ01000216.1 GCA_003354055.1 Desulfobacteraceae bacterium
GGCATCAATAGGGTTGTTGGACCATTTATGGGTTTTGCCGGTAAAGCTGGTCAGCCACTTGCCAACGGATATCTTTCTGGCCTCTGCTTTTTTCTTGGCATCGGACAACTTATACCAGGCAATGGTTTTGATGGTATGGGTCCGTTGGGCATCCTGTCCGTACGTAACTTGGGCCTTGTTAATAATTTCCTTCATATCTCCTGAATGAGGGAAATAAATAAACATGGCAGCTATCAGGAGAAAAAACCCGATCCAGATCGCCCACCAATCCTCTTTTTTCCACATTTCAGACCATTCCCACTTACCCTGATCCACCACAATTCCGCTACCTTCTGCCATAATTGCCTCTCTCTTTTTTAGGTTGGTTTAAAAAATAACTATTTTTTAAATTAAATTCTTAAATCTTAGTTAAACATAAGTAGCAAACTCTGTGCCATTGGTGTGCCTTTATGAAGAGCGCTGGTACCAAGGGCATCCAGGGATTCATACTTTTTTAACTGTAAACTTGAGTTAGCACCTGTGGATCCTCAAGGATTCGGTACCAACAGGGTGATCTCATCGCCATGTTCTGGCCAATGTCATGAACCGTGCAGTGCTGACAATGAATTCCTCCCAGTGTAAAATCTGCCTCATGCTTGTCCGGTTCACCATGCTGGAACTATTGGTGATTCTTCTTATTGTGATCGGCTATTTTATCTTTGTCCTCTGAGATCTGTTAAAAACTTGAAGGCCTCTTTTCATATGGTTTAATTTAGGTTATTATGATTCGTCAGTTGGACTTTCCATTACAAGTCAACCATTAGCAGGTACATTTTGTCAGCTGCTTTATTGAGCGCAAATTTTAATTTGAAATTAGTCTGTTTTTCCATTTTCAACTTTGGATGTACTTCAGGAAATAGCGAGTAGATATAACAAAACAAGGCAATTCGTAGAACCGACAGCAGATCAAGACCTATTTGGATATCGTAATGAAAAAATTATAAAAGGGGGAAAACCATGTTCAAAAATTTGAAGATAAGTTTGAAGATTGGTGGTGGTTTTGGGCTTGTAATCGGCCTGTTGCTAATCGTAATGGGGCTTTACCAATTTGTTGTTCAAACCACCACCGGCGAGTTTGAAAGCCTGCTGAATGAAGAAATTGCCATTACAAACCATGCAGATGAGATCACGGAGCTGATGCTGCAATGTCGACGAAATGAAAAAGATTTTTTCATAAGATTGGATAAAAAATATGCAGGCAAACTGGAAAAAAATGTCAGTAAGTTGATTCAGGAAGCCCAGGCGATTGTTGCCCTGGGGACAAAGTTTAATAAACCGGAAGCGGTTGATCAGGCATCACTGGTGATCACATATGCAAAAACATATCATGATCTGTTTAAACGCCTGGTTGCCTCCTGGGAAATCAAGGGGCTTGATCATAAATCAGGACTGCAGGGGGGATTTCGAAGCGCTGCCCATGCACTTGCCGGCACTATGAAAGGACATCAGGTTGATCCTCTCCTTGTTGCGCTTCTTCAAATGCGGCGATATGAAAAGGATTATCTTCGGACAAGAAGTGATAAGTATAAGGAAAAATTTTTCGCTCGCATAGAAGATTATGAAAAGCTTTTGGGAACAAGTACAGGCCTAAAAAAATCAAAACAGGCACAGCTCACGGCACTTTCAGAATATAAGGCCGCATTTGAAAAATTTCTTACGGATGAAAGCCAGCAGGACCAGATGTATCAGATTATGAGATCCCGGGCCCATACAATGGGGGATGCCGTAAAAAATATTTTGGTTCCCAATGCCGGAGCCCTTGTTTTGGATATCCGTAAAAATGAAAAAGACTATCTGCTTCGGCAAGATGAAAAATATATTAAAAAGACCCATGCTTCCATAGCTGCCTTGCTGACAGCGATGACCGGATCCGGGGTGTTAGAGGAGTATGTTAACAACGCGGAAAAAGTATTAAATAATTATAAAAAAGCCTTTGACGGCTTGGTCTCAGAGAATCAAAATAGTATTGATTTGACGGCAAAAATGCGTGAGGCGGTTCATCAAATTGAGCCCATGGTGGAGAGTTTGGGCGATAACGCTGAAAAAGCAGGGGATACAAAAATCGCTGCCACCATTTTGAATGCAAAAAAGCAGGCCAGGATAGCTATCGGTACGGGTATAAGTGCAATTATAGCTGGAATTCTGCTGGCCTTTTTCATTACCCGGGGCATCACCAGGCCAATCAATCTCATCATAGAAGGGCTTAACGAAGGATCCAATCAGGTGGCGTCTGCATCCGACCAGGTCTCATCGGCAAGCCAATCTCTGGCCGAGGGGGCATCTCAGCAGGCAGCTTCCATAGAGGAGACTTCTTCTTCAATGGAAGAAATGTCATCCATGACTAAGAAAAATGCGGACAGTGCCGGTACGGCAGACAATTTAATGAAAGATGCAAATAAGGTGGTGACGGATGCCAATGAATCAATGAATCACCTTACCCAGTCAATGGAAGATATTTCAAAGGCCAGTGAAGAAACGTCAAAAATTATAAAAACCATTGATGAGATCGCATTTCAGACCAATCTGCTTGCCTTGAATGCCGCTGTGGAAGCCGCAAGGGCCGGTGAGGCCGGTGCCGGCTTTGCCGTGGTTGCCGATGAAGTCAGAAATCTCGCCATGAGAGCGGCTGATGCGGCAAAGGATACAGCGGAATTGATTGAAGGAACCGTTAAGAAGGTCAATGATGGCTCTGAACTTGTTTCCACGACCAATGAGGCCTTTTCCAAGGTGGCTGAAAGCACCGGAAAAGTAGGGGAGCTATTGTCGGAGATTTCACAGGCGTCCAATGAGCAGTCCAGCGGTATTGAACAGGTAAACAATGCCATCGCCGAAATGGATAAGGTGGTTCAGCAGAATGCTGCCAATGCAGAGGAGTCAGCTTCCGGATCTGAAGAGATGAGTGCCCAGGCTGAATATCTCAAAGATTATGTTGCTGAACTTATACAGCTTATTTCAGGAGCAAAAGGAGAAGAGGGGGGCAGGGCTTCTCAGAGGAGCGCTGGAATCATTGGTTCGAGATCGGAACAGGTCCTTGGTTCTGAAAAGAGGATTACAAAAGAGGTTCAACCTGACCAGATAATACCCATTGATGAGGATGACTCTTTTAAAAATTTTTAATCCAATTCAACAACAACTCAAAGAGCAGAGTCTTACCTCTGCTCTTTGAGTTAAAGCTCTACTTTTTAGGTATCTCCCGCGGATCCGTCATTTTTTCAGGACTTAGCATATCATCCAGCTCATCTTTGGACATCAATCCTTTTTCCAGAACCAGGTCATAGACACTGCCCCCTGTTTTCAGGGCTTCCTTGGCAATGGCGGCTGATGGTTCGTATCCAATCACAGGGACCAGGGCCGTGACCAGGCCGATGCTGTTTTCAACGTAATTTCTGCAGACATCCCGGTTGGCCTCAATCCCGGTGATGCACCTGGCCGCCAGGGTGATACAGGCATTTTTCAGGATCATCATGCCGTGGAGCAGATCAAAGGCGATTATGGGCTCTGCCATACACAGCTCCAGCTCACTGGCCTCCGCAGCCATGGAGACCACTGCATCATACCCCATGACCTGGTAGCAGATCTGATTGACCAGTTCCGGAATCACCGGATTGACCTTTCCCGGCATGATCGAGGAGCCCGGCTGCATAGCGGGGAGGTTGATTTCGTTAAGCCCGCATCTGGGGCCTGAGGACATCCAGCGTAGATCATTACAGATCTTTGAAATCTGGACAGCTGATCGTTTGAGCGTGGCAGACATCTGGACAAAGGTACCGGCGTTCTGGGTGGCTTCCACAAGGTTACCGGCCCTTCGGACGGCAAATCCGCTGATTTCGGCCAGAATTTGTGTCACCCGGGTGGCATAGCCCGGAGGGCTGTTGATACCCGTACCAATGGCTGTGGCCCCCATATTAATATTCAAAAACTCATCTTCTGCCCCCTCAATGGCCCGGACAGCAGAGTCAATCATAACTGCATAGGCGGAAAATTCCTGACCCAGGGTCATGGGGACTGCATCCTGGTTTTCGGTTCTTCCCATTTTTAGGACATCCTTGAACTCCGCGGCCTTGGTATCCAGAGCGCGGCGAAGATCTCCCATGGCCCGTATCAGGTTCCGGCTCGACAGGAGCACCCCGAGTTTTATGGCTGTGGGATAGGCATCATTGGTGGACTGAGAGCAATTGACATGGTCATTGGGGTGAAGGTATTGGTATTGCCCCTTGTGATGGCCCATGAGTTCCAGCCCTCTGTTGGCAATAACCTCGTTGGCATTCATATTGGTGGAGGTGCCGGCACCGCCCTGGAACATATCCACGGTAAAATGGTCATGAAGGTTGCCGTCCAAAATTTCATCGCAGGCTCCGGCAATGGCATCAGTCTTTTCTTTATCCAGGACTCCCAGTTCATGATTGGCCAGGGCAGCAGCTTTTTTCACATAGGCCAGCCCCTGGATCAGATGCTGGAAATTGCTGACGGTAACCCCGGAGATGGCAAAGTTTTCCATGGCCCGTTGGGTTTGAACCCCATAAAAGGCATGGTCTGAAATTTCACGCTGTCCAAGGGAGTCGTGTTCCAGGCGGAACCCGCTTACCGGCCTCACCTCCTGTTTCTTATCGTGAAGCTGGGCAGACAGCACCTTTAGTCTTCGGTTGATGCCCACTGCCACCCGGTTCAAGATTCTGTAATATAACTCGGGCCGGCTTTCCCTGAAATCCTGAATCTCCTCTGTGGAGATCTGCCAGACCACTGCACCGTCACGGGTATAGGCCCCGTTGGAATGGGCATCTCCTTCAAGAAAGGTACCTTCACTGATCAAAGCTCCCGGAATCATGGTCCCAATGTGTCTGGAACTTCCGTGAAGCCCCCTTACCAGTTCTATTTCGCCTTTAAAAATAATACCGGCCCATTGCCGTGGTGTGGATTCCTGAAAAAGCCATTCATTTGGAGCATAGGTTTTTTGAGTTCCCTTGGCAAAGAACTCAGCCAGATCTTTTTTATCAATGCCTGTTGCCTGGGCTGCCTGGGTGATCAGTTTTTCTTCCATGTGCGACTCCTTGTTACGATGATAGGACAGAGTAGTTTGTTGATGAATAGAGCAGTTCTCGTAATAAACTACTATTGAAATTGTACTCTGAGAACCGCTATCGAACATCTTTGATGTACCATTTCTTTTAATTCGGTTCAAAGAAAAAATTTGGTATCTTTTCCTGGGACCTGTGCATTTTCATATTGAAAAATCTATCAAAAAGATATATTTACGCTACAAAATAGATCATTCAAGGCTATATTAGAGGTGTACCATAACTTTATCCAAGATCAACAATATCAGCGAAAGTGCCAGTGAAAGGGCCGACGAAAGTGCCAGTGGATGGACATACCGGGGGAATTTTGATGAGCCCCGTCTTACTGAATTGGTTGAATTGTACCGGGAACTGGGCTTTGCCGTAAAACTTACACCTCTGCCCCGGAATCCGGATAAAAGTTGCCAAGAATGCTTAGACCATAAGCGAGAACGGTTCAAGGCCCTTTATACAAAAAAAGATGATATTGAATAAAAAATAGGAAGCAACATGGAAGACAAAGAGAATAAAAACCCAGAGATAAGTACCAGAGCCAAAGTCAAGTTTGAAGTCTATGGTGAAGAAATGATTGAGAAGGAAGTCAAATCTTCGGGCAACAGCGGACGGATTTATCTGCCCCCCAACTGGGTCGGGCATACCGTTAAAATTATAAAAGTGGAATAGACATTCCGGGTCGTATTTCAGGCAATTGATACCATAAGGATCGGCTCCAAAATTATTTGATTTTTTGTTTTCAAAATACCCATTTAAGGGGTTTTGGAAATAAGTTTCTGCCCTTCAGGGTATTTAGATCAAGTTATTTTGTAACGATTCCTAAGTCGTTTTTCGGACGGCAAATTTTGTTTACCGCTCTTTAATAAATTTATCAGGGAGCAAAATGAGAAAAATCTTGTTTTGCTCCCTGTTTTTCGTTTAAGTGTCTGAAATAATACGGATATTCACTATTTTAGGCCATGAAATTAAAAAATGCCCTAGTGAAAAAAGTCGGAAAAAATCAGGGTTTCCCTGATTTTTTTATTAAGACGAACCTGATATAAATATCTTATACCCTGATGAAAAAAGGGCCAATCAATACATGAACTGGTGTTTTATGCGCCAGACCAATTGAGAGGAGGTAAAATATGTTGGAGCGTATTGAGACCCAAAAAAACTTGCCCCGGACCATTCACCTGACCCTTACCCGTGAATGTAATATTGCCTGTACATATTGTAAACCAGATACAGATCAGCCCTGCCGGGAACTGACCACTGCCGAGTGGAAAGAACTGATTGATCAGCTTACAGACCAATACGGCCGCGTCTGCATGATTGTTAAAGGCGGGGAACCCTTGGTCCGTACTGATTTTTTCGATATTATCAGCCATATCAAATCAAAGGGACACTATGTGTCTCTGGTGACCAACGGCACCTTGATCGCAGATGAAGCTATGGCCCGAAAATTGGAAAATTATGTGGATCATATGGAGGTCAGCCTGGACGGTGTGTCTCCTGCGACAACAGACCGCTTAAAAGGAGATGGTGTATTTGACCGGATAATGACCGGACTCAACCTGGTACGCCAGACCCGGGTCAAGCTTGGCCTTTCTTTTGTGATCCTTGAAGAGAATCAACACATCTTGTGGGAAACATTGGAGGAATTTATGAAAAAACATGTCGGCGAAGAAACCGCCATCCGTATTGACAATCGAATGAGCTTCCCTGTGGGTATGAGCCAGGAGCCCGGAGATTTTTTTGATTTCTTGCGTGCTGCAGACAAGCTTGCCTGCCATGGACGCATGGGGAATAAGTCTTCTGTAACCGAACTTGAAATTGATGCGGGGGGCTGCCTGCATCCCTATGCATCACCGGAACAAAGCCAAAATGCAAAAGCCCTTTAGGGGCTGACAAAAGAATACGGAAAAAGGGCATCTGTCGGAGATGCCCTTTTCCCTTTTGTTTTTCCGGAATTTTTAATCATGATTAAATTCTTAAACGAAGTTTACTTCATGGTCTGATTTATAGTTGCCTTTAAAAGAATTATCATATAATCTGCCCTTTATCAGACACTTCGTTAAGGTAAAAGAAATGTCAAAGGGGCCAGTCTCCCATTTCATTATTTGTCTGTTGGATCTTAATATTAGGTATTGCGAAAATTCATTGATTTGATTTACGAATTCTAAAGAGAGGTAATGCTATGACTTCTTATACGTCCATAGAGGAAATCGCCTATGTGGTACCGCCCCACGTAGTGACATCCGAAGACATTGAGGATAAACTCAGCCCGGCAGTAGAAAAATTAGGGTTGGAACCCGGCTATCTTACGGCATTAACCGGTATTCATGAGCGCAGGCTCTGGGATCCCAGTGTCATGCCCAGTGATGCCGCAACCATGGCTGCTGAAAAAGTGATTGAAGCCGCCGGCATTGACAGGAGTGAAATAGGCTGCATAATCAATACCTCGGTTTGCCGGGATTATATTGAGCCGTCGGTTGCCTGTCTGGTTCACGGGAACCTGGGACTGCCATCCACCTGTCTTAACTTTGATATTTCCAATGCCTGCCTTGGGTTTGTAAACGGCATTAATGTTATTGACATCATGATGCAGACAAACCAGATTAAATACGGGCTGATCGTAAACGGTGAGTCTTCAAGGGAATCGTTGGATAATACCATACGTTTGCTGACTAGTCCTGATGCCACACCTGATACCTTTCGGGAGAATTTTGCCACATTGACCCTGGGCTCCGGTTCTGTTGCCATGCTGCTTGCCCGTAAGGATGTTGCCAAAAAAGGTCATTTTGTAAGGGGGACGGTAAGTCGTGCTGATACCCGGTATAACCGTCTCTGTATAGGCCAGATGGACCATATGAAATCTGATCCCCAGACCCTGTTGCAAAAAGGGGTTGAGCTTTGTATCAATACCTGGAATGTGGCCTGTGATGAGATCGAAAACTGGGGAACCGACAATATTGATCTTTATGCCCCCCACCAGGTTAGCATCAAACACACCCAGAGTCTCTGCAAGTCAGTCGGTATCGACATAAACAAGGTCTACCTGAGTATTAAGAAAACCGGAAACATCGGACCTGCCGGCGTTCCCACTTCGGTTAAAATGGCTGAGGAAGAAGGCAGGCTCAAATCAGGTGATCAGCTGGCCCTTCTGGGTGTCGGCAGCGGACTTAACTGTATGATGATGAGTGTCGACTGGTAAGTCAGCGATTGGTAAGTCACACCAGACATTAGACGCATCTGAAAAACAAAAACCGGGACCGTCTTTAGAAAAGACTGCCCCGGTTTTGTTTTTGAGTATTGTAAAAATATTACCGGTATCTAAAAAAACTTAGGAATCGTTACAAAATAACTTGATCTAAATTGTTTCCAAAACCCCTTAAAAGACTGGGTATTTTGAAAACAAAAGATCAAGTAATTTTGGAGCCGATCCTTACATGCCCAGATAGGCTTTTTTTACATCCTCATTGGCCAGCAGGTTTTCACCGGTGTCGGTCATGGTAATGGCGCCGTTCTCCATTACATATCCGCGGTGGGCAGCTTTCAGGGCCAGGTTGGCGTTCTGTTCAACAATGAAGATCGTGGTTTTATGCTCTTCATTTATCTTTTTGATAATACTAAAGATCTGGCGGATAATGATCGGAGCCAGGCCAAGGGAAGGCTCATCTAAGAGCAGAACCTTGGGCCGGGACATCAACGCCCGTGAAATGGCCAGCATCTGCTGTTCTCCGCCCGAAAGGGTGCCGCCGGTCTGATTGCGGCGGTTGGCCAGGATGGGGAACAGACCATAGACATAGTCCATGTCTTTTTTTATTTCCTCTTTATCATCCCGCAAAAAGGCGCCCATATCCAGGTTTTCAGCGACAGTAAGGTAGGGAAAGATCCTGCGGCCCTCAGGGACCTGGCAGATGCCAAGTTTAACAATCTCGTCCGGTGCCATGTGGGTAATGTCTTCCCCGTTAAATTCAACGGTACCCTGTTTGGCCGGCACCACACCGGATGTGGTCATCAGGGTGGTGGATTTACCGGCACCATTGGCACCGATCAGGGAGATAACCTCGCCTTCGGTGACTTCAATGGATATGCCCTTGAGGGCATGTATATTGCCGTAATAGGTGTGTATATTATTTAGTTTAAGCATCTTCAGACTCATCTCCCAGATAGGCTTTAATCACTTCCGGATTGTTTTTAACCTCTTCCGGTGTGCCTTCAGCGATTTTTTTACCATAATCCACCACATGGATTCTGTCACTCAGACTCATGACCAGTTTCATATCATGCTCAATAAGCAGGATGGACAGGTCCTCGTTATCCCGGAGCCAGATGATGAGATCAACCAGATCCTGGGTCTCCTGGGGATTCATACCTGCGGCAGGTTCATCCAGCAGAAGGAGGAACGGGTCGGTGGCCAGGGCTCTTGCAATTTCCAGCCGTCGCTGGGCACCATAGGGCAGGTTGACGGCCATTTCATTGACATATTGTTCAAGCCCGATTTTCTCAAGAATCTTATAAGAGTCCCTCACGGCATTTTTCTCTTCTTCCCGCTGGCTGCCGGGCCTGACCATGGCCCCGAAAATACCTGACTTTAAGCGGCAGTGCCTGCCGATCAGGACATTTTCAAGGACGGTCATCCCGTGGAAGAGGCGGATATTCTGAAAGGTTCTTGAAAGGCCGCGCTCAGTAACAAGATTCGGTTTGAGGCCTTTGATCTTTTGGGTCTTTTTACCCGGCCGCGTGATTTCCACATAGCCTTCGGTCGGGTCGTAAATGCCGGTGATACAATTGAAAAAGGTGGTCTTTCCAGCACCGTTGGGACCGATGAGTGCGGCGATCTGTCCCTTTTCAACCGTAATATTCACATTGTCTATGGCTTTGAGACCCCCAAATTTCATTGTGAGATTTTTTACGTTTAGTATCGGTTCCATAGA
>PIVQ01000217.1 GCA_003354055.1 Desulfobacteraceae bacterium
AACCTGGCATTCATGTTGGGATCGTTCAAGGTCAGCATCTCCGTGACCTTTAAAATTATATAGGTCATGTCGTTGACGGCATCTGTGCCGTCGGCAAGAACCCCACCCACCGTGACTGCGGTTTCGGACTGGCTTCCCCCGAACAGGTAATTGGCCACATCCGGTACCAGGTTGTAATGTTCGGCATTGACCATGAAAAAACAGGAGATCAGTTCAACGGCATGGGCAATATAGTCTGCTCTTTCAGCCTCACCATCCAGTTGGGCGATGTCCTTCTCAAAGTAGGGCTGAAACAGCTGGTCCAGCCTTCCCGGAGACAGGGAGACGTTGTTGTTTTCCATGAGCAGGCCGATCCAGGAAATCCAGGCGGAATTCACGGCCTCGTCAAGGGTTCTGGCCGGACGGGCCGGTACATAGCGGCAAATCTCCCCAAGTCGTTTCAGCTCTGCCTTCCGTTTGGGATCCTGTTCCGCTTCGGCCTGTTTTTCCGCCTGGTCAGCAAGATGGGAGGCATAGGTCGTCACCCCCTGAAGGCAAAGAATCATTGACTCCAGCGTATGAATCTTTTCCGTGCCTTTTATGGATGCGATTTTTTCCCGGATGTCATTTATCATGGCATCTGTCCCCTCCCGGACAAATACCGGAAGGTCCGGAACTGTGTGGGACATGCTCACGATTTTAAAGTTAAAGGAGGCCACAGCCCGCTCGTCGATTTTTTGGCACAGGGGGTAATCATAAGTCTTGCGGATCCACTCCCGGGTGGTGCGGTTGGCCCAGAATGGAAAAACATCGTGGAGTTCCGCTGCCGTTTCCGGGGTGATGCGGCAGGGACAGAGTAATCGTTTTTCAATGGACTTAAGCTCCCCCCAGATCATGGTGCCTGTGGTGTCCGGGTAGATGAGGACCCCGTAAGGTTCGGGGGTGCAGGTGCCTGCCACAAGGCTATGGCTGCGAATGACGGCTTTTTTGTTTGCCATGAGGTATTTGAAGGCATGACCCTGGCGCAGTTCCGGAAACCATGGGTTACCCTGAACATCCCTTTCAAAACCGTTTTTCCTGTACCAGTCCGTCAGGAGTCTGGGCCGTTCCGAAGATATTTCCGGTTTGCCTGCAAAATGGCTGTCATGGAGTTGTTTTATCCGGGGAAAGTCTTCCAGTCCGTATTGAGACAGGTAGGGATCCTCAAGATATTTTACACCCGGATCCTCTTTTTCCCCTTTCAGGCGAAGATCCTTTCTTCGGGCAAGGGCTGCTGAAAGGTCCGGTGCTTCATTGCCGAATTCTTTCTTCCTGTCAGCCCTGTCCCGCTTCCCGGCCCGGTCCAGCATCTGTTGGTGGATCGGGCCCATGAACAGGGATACATAATAATTAAAGGCCTGAAGAAGACCCATATTCCCATGGAGGATGATTTTATTTTTCAGAACCAGGTTGAGCATTTCATTCGGGGTCATCCGGGCTGCTTCAGCCAGGACCTTGTCATCGGTAAAATGCATTACGGCATCGGCGTGTTCCGGAATCCGGCCTGTCACACTTACCTTTCCGTTTCTGAATGCAATCGCCTGGGTGACGCTGCCGGATGCCGTTTCCAGGCCGATGGTGAAATTGGTCCACCCGTCGGAGCTCTTCAGCTTTTTTCTTAAAGAGGGTCTCAGGTTGAACTGGGCCGCCATCGTTCTCAGACAAAGGTGGGCTGCCAGATTTAATAAGGAATGGTTCACAAGGCCTCCTCCTGGTGGGTATTCCGGGTAAACGGAAGCAGTAAATCCTCGCACATCCGGTCGATCAATTCATCCGGCATGATTTCATCCAGTTCCTGCAAAATCTTTTTGTTGTTCAGGGTGACAATCCCGTGGAGGGTGATCCACATTTGGTAGGCCCTGAAGGAAATATCCTGTTCGGCAAGCCGCCCCTGCTCGGACAATCGGCCAATGGCCACAAGGGGGACTGAAATGGCCTTAATGGCCATCTGTTTGGCCTCCAATGCCACAGGCTCGATGGCGTTATTTTTGTCCTTGTATTCCAGATACCTTGGGGTATCGCTGTTCAGCATGATCTGGTAATAGTCCGGGTTGTTGAATCCGAATGTAAGATAGGCCTGTATCATTTTGCCCAGGGTTTCCAATGGATTTTTCTCCGACAGAGGAACTCCTTCAAGCGCCTCCCGCAGCAGTCTGAACCCTTTAATCTGGATATTGAGGTAAATCTCATCCTTGGACGCATAATAATAGTATAAATTGGTGGCGGACATGCCCACCCGGTGAGCCAGTTTCCTCAGGCTCATATTGGCAAAGCCCTTTTCGAGAATCAGCCTCATGCTCTCGTCAATAATTCTGTTCCTGATTTTTTCAATAACTTCCGGAGGTCTTGTTTTTCTTGCCATGGTAGTGCGAGTCCTGAGTGAAATTATTAATATAACGCTGTTCTATAAACAGTTTTTAGAACAGTGTTATATTAATTGTCAAGAGAAAAAGAAAATGCTGAAATAATGTCTTCCTGGTTATGTCTCGATTCATCTTTTGACAGAAAATCGTTTCGCCGATATAATCAGCGTCATACCTTACGCTATAAGCACTGCAGGTCTGAAGTCATTCGTCATATCAGGAGGCAAGTCTTTTATGAAAATAACAGGCATGTGGATCATCGTCTTTTCTTTGATTCTGGGAAACGGGTACGCAAAGACCATAACCATTGCAACCGGCTGGCGTGCCCCCTTAAGCGGAGACTCCCTGCCGGACCAGGGGAGCGATTCAAAACTGGTCCGGCAGGTATTCAGGCACATGGGCCACGATCTGAAACTTGATTTTATGTCCTGGAAAAGGGCTTATGAAATCACCAAATCAGGGGCGGTTGTTGCCTCTTTTTCCTGGGCCAGGACACCCCGGCGGGAAGAGGAGATGTTCTTTCCTGATAACCCCATCTCAACCTCAGTGGAAGTTGGGTTTTACAAGCATTCCAGGTTCCCTGAAGGACTTGAGGTGGTTACTCTGGAGGCATTTAAAAGCCAGGAACTGAGGATTGTAGGAGTATCCTCCTATTGGTGAAGCCCTGTTTGAAACGATGGGTATAAAGGCACATATGGTTCCCTTTTCCCCCCTGGCCTGGCGGATGCTGGATGCCGGGCGGGCCGATATATTCATCGAAAATAAGGTGGTGGGTATCTTTGAGGTTCAGAAAACCCTTGGAACAGGAAACCACCTGGAATACGGAACCACCGTTCCCCTGAAAAAACAAAATCTTTATCTGGTCTTTTCCCGCAACCATAAAGACGGCCTAAAACTTCTCAGGCTCTTTGATGAGACAATTTCACAACTCAAAGCCGACGGCCAGCTTCCGAAGCATATCTCAGGTCAGTCCCAAACTCCGAATTGATTGGTGTGAAGGGAGGGGATGGTCTGCGGTCTTTATTTTTTTAAACGGGAATCAAAGGTCAACGGCTTTGGGGCGTCAATGCGGATATCGCTGTAATCCGGGTTGTGAATATTAATGACAAGATTATAACTTTCCGGAACCAATACGCTCGGAACCTTCATTGCAGGATAACTATTATGAATGACCCAGGCATCACCTATAGAGCGGGCAACCGGGGCGTTTGGCCTTTCATCCCAACCGGTTGGTATCGGGGAATCATAAATCATTTTTGAATCAAGACTTAATTTAAAATAAACGTAATCCTCTAATAAATCATATGTCGGCAAATGTATAATCGTCTCAAGAGAACTTAATGCCAATGAATCTGACGTATAAACAACTGAAACTCCCTTGCTGTTCCACCGGCCGCCATAGATCCGTGATCCTTCTCCGTCAAAGGCTGAGTTTATGCTATTCTTACCAACAATGCGATATGCCTTGATCTCCATTAAGAATAAACGCCGTGCTCGATACGCCCCAGCAAATCTTCAACTTCCCTTGCCCCGACTTCAGTCTTTGAGTATTCAAGCGGGGAAACATCACCAAGGCCATACGCTTTTTCCTTGAGCCATTTTTTTGCCAGGTCGACATTGCCGAAAACGTCAACAGCTCTGTTTAAAAGCCTCTGGATTCGAACGATTCTTTCTGATTCGGCAAATGAAAAACGTCCGGCCTTTTTCCGGGTTGCCAATGTACTTTTCGGAAGCCTGATATACTCAGCCAGCGCCTTGTCAGGCAGGCCTAAGTTTTCACCAAGTTTACTGAATATCTGCACAGAGATGCCATTTTCAATGGATTTTATCAGTTGCGGGGTTGTTATGTTTCTTAATGCATCCGAACGGCCGGAAAGGATAGGCTTCCCTTGGACTACAGTTGGCTTTGATGCTTGTGGTTTACCAGTTTTATTTTCTGAGGTCGTCATCTTTATCTCCACACAGTCTAATTATGAATTAATGATAGTCCATAAATGGACCGGTGTCAAATATCTCGATTCGAGCTTTGGGTAGAACCCGGCGGCATTACCGGTGGGGGATTCTGCTAAATTCCGTCCGGTCGTCCTGACCGTCGTTACAAAACAGTATTCAAAAGTTTAACACATTCATAACCTGGAGGGCAACGCCGACTGGCAGGGCGGTTTCATCGATGTCGAACTGGTTGGTATGGATCGGGAAAGCTGTGTTGCTGTCTGCGCCCCTGGTGCCCAGGGAGTAGATGGCGCCCGGGATCTCTTTCAGGTAAAAGGCAAAATCTTCCACACCCATGCTGGGGTGTTGTGTCCGGATCACGGCGTCGTTGCCGAGTAAGCGGCTGGCATTCTGCCGGACATGGTCGATCATGGCTGTGTCGTTTTTCAGTATGCAGGCGCCGGGTCTGACCGTCAGTTTTCCGGTTCCGCCAAAGGCCCGGGGGAGGGTTGTTACCAGCTCCTGAAGCTGGTCAAGTATCTTACCTCTTACTGTTTCGGACAGGGTTCTGAGTGTGCCTTCAATACCTACCTTTTCCGCAATGATGTTTCGTTTGTTTCCGCCTTGAATTCGTCCAAGGCTCAGTACTGCCTTGTCATGGGCATTAATGTTCCTGCTGATGATGGTCTGGATGGCGGTGATGGTCTGGGCGGCAATGATAATGGCGTCCGTGCCCTGAAACGGGCGGGCACCGTGGCAGGAGGTTCCGTTTATCAGAATATCGATGGCATCTGATGATGCAGCGTAGGTATTGTATTTAATGCCGATTTGTCCGGTTTTCAGGCCGGGCGCCGCATGGAGGGCGAATATGGCATCCGGTTTCGGGTTTTTAAGGGCACCGGCCATTATCAAGGCTCTTGCCCCGACACAGGTCTCTTCAGCCGGCTGAAACAAGAGGGTGACGTTGTGGGGAATGGAGGCTTAAATCTGGAAAGGAGTTTTGCTGCTCCCAGGAGTATGGTGATGTGCATATCATGGCCACAGGCATGCATCTTTCCTTTATAGACGGATTTGTAGGGCATAGTTTTTTTGTCGGTCATGGGCAGGGCATCCATATCTGCTCGCAGGGCGATGGTTTTATCTGCTTCGGGAGGCTTGATGTGCCCGATTACGCCAGTTTTTGCGAGGATCTGGAAGGGAATGTTCATCTCTTTAAGATACGTGCATATCCGGTCCCTGGTTCGAATTTCTTCCATGGCCGTTTCAGGATGGGCATGAAAATCCCGTCTCACCTCCGTGAGCCAAGGTAAGATGTCTCTGGCAGCTTTTAAAACCGTTGAGTGATTCGCTATGTCAACCTTCATCGTTTCTTTTTTTGTGACCATATCGTATGCCTCCTGGCGGTTGGCATTTAAGATACCTGCAGTATAACATAAATCCTCACAGGGATATCTTCATGAATTCCGGAATTTTTTTTTATGAATTTTTTAGTAGCGCAGGGATCCTCTGTTTCAAGGTATTTGGATTTTTTATGGTTTGTTTTTTATCTGTTTGCCTATCCAAAGCACAGGGTCTGTATCTTTACTTTTGGTCTCCGGTGATTATGGTTGTACGTGAAAATGAACCTGAAATTGCCCTAGGAAAAGCATGAAACATAATCCAAACGCAGTTGCCGACTTAAGAGATTCTTTCGAAACCGAAACCCCGCCGAACACTCCACTGGTGCCGTTGATCCCGGTCCCGGACCCGCTGGACAAGCCGGAAGCCCGGACCAAGGAACTGGACCGAATCATTGTCAGGGGAGCCAAGGAACACAACCTTAAAAATATCGATGTGGAGATTCCCAAGAAACGTTTGGTGGTGATCACCGGGGTTTCCGGATCCGGTAAATCCAGCCTGGCCTTTGATACCATATTTGCCGAAGGCCAGCGCAGATATGTGGAATCTTTGTCATCCTATGCCCGGCAGTTTATCGGGCAGATGGAAAAACCCAGGTACGATACCATCCGGGGCCTCTCCCCCACCATTGCCATTGAGCAGAAAGCCGCATCAAAAAACCCCAGATCCACCGTGGGCACCATTACTGAAATTTATGATTACCTCAGGGTGTTGTTTGCCAGGGTGGGGACCCAGTACTGCTATAAATGCGGGAACAAGGTGGGGCGGGGTCATGCCCAGTCCATGGTGTCACAGATTGTTGACCTGCCCCAGGGATCAAAGATTCTGATCCTGGCCCCCATTGTGGAGAACCGGAAGGGGGAATACCGGGACCGGCTTGAAGAGTTGAAACGGGACGGCTATGCCCGGGTGCGGGTGGACGGCGTGGTCCAGGACCTTGAAAATGTTCAGACCCTGGCTAAAAACAAGAAGCATCATATTGATGTGGTGATTGATCGCCTTGTGGTGAAAACCGGGGGTAAATTCGAGGAGCGGCTAACCGACTCAGTAGAATCCGCCCTGAAACTGGGGAGCGGCCAGCTCATCGTTCATATGATGGGCAGGGAAGATCTCAAGATGAGCGAGGCAAGATCCTGCTGCGGTATTGCCTATCCCGAACTCACCCCTCAGATCTTTTCATTCAACTCCCCCTTAGGCATGTGCCGGGACTGCAATGGTATCGGCACCCTTCTGGCCATGGATCCTGACAAGGTGGTACCGGATAAAAGCTTAAGTATCCGCCAGGGTGCCATTATCCCCTGGAAGAATTATTTTATAAAGAATCCCAGGTTTCAGAATGACAACTCCTGGGGCAGGGGGCAACTGCTGGCCATGGAAGAGCAATGGGGCATTGATTTTGATAAGCCCTGGAAAGACCTGTCCAAAAAGCATCAGGACCTCCTTCTTTACGGATCCCTGACCAAGCAGATGACGGTCAACTGGAATTCAGCCAAAATCCAGGGGGAATTTACCAGGACCCATGAAGGCCTCATTCATACCCTGATGCGACGGTACAGGAACACCCAGTCCGAACACCAGAAAAAGTATTATGCCAATTTTATGACCTCCTCCACCTGCCCCTCTTGTGAGGGTAAACGGCTCAGGGATGAGGTGCTTCATGTGATGATCAATGGCAACTCCATCATTGATGTAACGTCAATGACCGTGAAAGAGGCCTATGGGTTTGCGACCTCTCTGGATTTGGAAGGAAATAAACGCCTCATTGCCGAAGAACTGCTCAAGGAGATTTCCGACCGGTTGGGATTTCTGGTCAATGTGGGACTGGATTATCTATCCCTTAACCGGTCCGGCCCGACATTGTCAGGCGGGGAGTCCCAGCGGATTCGCCTGGCCTCCCAGGTGGGATCAGAGCTGACAGGGGTCCTCTATATTCTGGATGAGCCCTCCATCGGTTTGCACCAGCGGGATAATATCAAGTTATTGTCCACCCTCAAGCATCTGAGGGATATCGGCAATACCCTGCTCATTGTCGAACATGACCAGGAAACCATGGAAGAGTCGGACTGGATCTTGGATATCGGTCCCGGCGCCGGTCACCTGGGTGGCCAGATTGTTGCCCAGGGTACGCCTGAGCAGATCCGGAACAACCCTGCCTCCATTACCGGGAAATTCCTTACCGGAAAAGAATCCATCGCGGTGCCCCAAAAGCGGCGGACCCCAAAATCCAAAGGGAACAAGTGGATCACTATCAAGGGTGCCAAAGAAAATAATCTGAAAAATATGACTGTCAAGATTCCCGTAGGTCTTTTGTCTTCAGTCACAGGGGTGTCAGGCGCAGGTAAATCCACTCTGATCAATCAGATTCTTTATCCGGCTTTGGCAGTATCGCTTAACGGCTCCCAGTTGAGTGTAGGAAAACATAAGACGATCACAGGCCTGTCCCACATCAACAAGGTGATCAATATTGACCAGAAACCTATCGGCCGCACCCCGCGAAGTAATCCCGCCACCTATACCAAGGTGTTTGACTATATCCGGGATTTCTTTGCCCTGCTGCCCGAATCCAAGGCCCGGGGCTACAAAAAGGGACGGTATTCCTTTAACGTAAAGGGTGGGCGTTGCGAGGCCTGTAAGGGGGACGGCTATATCAAGGTGGAGATGCATTTCCTGGCAGATGTCTTTGTGCCCTGTGAAATCTGTGCCGGCAAACGCTTTAACAAGGCCACCCTGGAAATCCAGTACAAGGACCATTCCATTGCCGATGTCCTGGATCTGTCCGTGGTTCAGGCAAGAGAGCTGTTTGAAAGCCATCCCAGGATCGCCCATATCATGGATACCCTTATTGATGTTGGACTCTCCTATATCAAGCTTGGGCAGGCCGCCACCACCCTGTCCGGCGGTGAGGCCCAGCGGATCAAGCTGGCCCGGGAACTGGCCAAGCGGGATACCGGGGACACCCTGTACATTCTGGATGAACCCACAACCGGTCTCCATTTCCAGGATGTCCGGCTCTTGCTTACCGTGCTCCAACGGCTCACCGATGCCGGCAATACCGTGATCATTATCGAGCATAACCTGGATGTGATCAAGACGGCGGACTGGGTGATTGATATCGGGCCCGAGGGCGGCAACAGCGGCGGGGATGTGGTGGCAGTGGGGTCACCGGAAAAGGTGGCTAACAATGAACGAAGCCATACCGGACGCTATCTTAAGGAAGTTCTGGAGGCCTGAGAAAAGAGACAGGCAGGGGCGGGATCGCCCTTGCCCTGTTTAAAAACCTGACAGCAGTTCTTCGATGGTCATTTCACCGTCACGAAGCAGTGCCTGGAGCGCAACCCCCTGCAGGCCTGAAATAAAGCAGATGGCCTTGGCCCGGTTTGTTTGTTCAGGGGAAATCCGGTTCATCGCAGCTTCAAAGGCATCCACAAACCGATCGTAAATGGCCTGGCACTTGGTGATGATGGGGCCCCGGATGCCGCTGAATTCTGCGGTGAGCGACGACAGGGCAATGATGGTGCTGGGCTGGTTATTGAACCGGTCCAGGAAAATTTCATGGATTCCGTTGGCCATTTGGTCGTAGTCCTGATGATCCCCTTCTAAAAATGCGATATAGGGATCAAAGCTTTGGTTTAACACATCCAGCACTTCTTCAAGTATATCTGTTTTTGAGCTGTAGTGGTGGAACACTGCTCCTGTGGTCATGCCGATGTGGTAGGCAATATCCTGGATGGTTGTTTTGTGGTATCCCAGCCGGGCAAATAGATAAATGGCCGTGTCCAGTATCCGTTTCCGGGTGGCAACTCTTTTTGCCTCTTTTTTATTGAGTGGTGCTGCCATCATACTCCTTTATTGTATTCGTGGTCCGGAGCAATATGGCAACGGACGGCAAAGATCCGTCCGCCGCTGTCCAGTTCCCTTCCGCCGCTGGCCACCATTCCCCGGGAAATATCCATTCCCCTGGCGGACAAGGGGCCGTCAGAATCCCCTGACCAGATCCACCAGCCCGATGTTTTGAAGTCCGGATGAAGCTTTGGGCCCAGGCCTTCCAGTTCACCAATAGTGGGCATCCGCCAAAGGGCATCTTTTAAATTCTGAACCCAGTAGCAGGCCTGGTACCAGTTCATATCCCTGTCCGGTCCGATTATCCATTGGAGTGCCCGTCCCATTGGGTCCGGAATGGCATCCTGAACAACAGGTGTGGATTCTAAAGGTTTCTCCCCGGATACGGAAACTTTTGTTCCGCAGGTGGGACATGTGACGAATTCGTGTTTCGGGGTCATCCTTTCCTGCTCATCGTATGCTTAGG
>PIVQ01000970.1 GCA_003354055.1 Desulfobacteraceae bacterium
GGGCAGAAAGGCTCCCGTGAGCTCGGTTATATTCCGCTTTGTTTATTTTCACAAAGAGCTGACCGGCGAGGGCTGGGAACCTCAAGTCCGGCTTTTTGTAACTACGGCGATGAGTTTGCTGATGCAAGCGTCACGATACTAGACAGATACAAATACTGCCGCGCGCGCGCGGCATAGTTACATGATGTGTTGTAACTATGTTTTATCGGTTTTGAGATGTAATCTTTTGGAGCCGAAAGTTGCCGAAATCGACCCGCTACCCAGCTCCCAGAGTCCAGATTGCTGCAATTCCCTCCTAATTCCGACTGAAAAACACAAATTTTCCTAGAAAAAGCGCCGATCATAGTTACATTAACCCGGATTTCAGGTAACAACATAAGTAATCTCCTCCGCAAAGAAACCGCAGATTTGTACCCATGTGAATATAAACTTAGGGCTTGCATAACGTCATACTCTTGATATATTGCAGTCATGTACATCGAAAGAGTTCCAAATCGAAAGTCGCCGCCAGCCGTTTTGCTTCGGGAATCATGGAGAGAAAACGGGAAGGTCCGCAAACGGACTGTTGCCAATCTAAGCGGACTCCCGGATCACATCATCGATGCGTTACAGGCCGCATTGAAGGGGCAATCAATCCCTGCGGAGGAAGGGATCGTAGACCCAGAGAAAGCGATTTCCATCCACGATTCTCGCTTGCACGGCCATGTGGCGACGATTCATGCCGTGCTGAAAAAATCGGGACTACTGAGCATGATTGATTCGAAACCATCTCGCGAAAGGGATTTGGTTGCCGCGATGATTATTGATCGCGTGATCAGCGGCGATTCAAAGTTGGCCACAGTTCGCCACTGCTCCCCGGAGACGGCCACGACTACGTTGGGCGAGATATTCTCGCTTGAAGACATTGACGAACATGACTGCTATAATGCGATGGACTGGCTGCTGGATCGGCAGGAGAAGATCCAGAGGAAGCTGGCAAAAAAGCATCTGAAGGCTGGAGATTCCGTTTTATTTGACCTCTCATCGTCCTATTTCGAAGGACGCACTTGCCCACTGGCAAAGTTTGGTTATTCCCGCGACCACCGAAGTGATCGTCCGCAGGTAAACTACGGCCTCTACTGCAATGCAGAAGGCGTTCCTGTCGGAGTTGAGGTGCTTCCCGGAAATGAGAGCGATCGTGTTGCTTTTCCAAAAGCCGTCGAGAGGGTTCGTAACGACTTCGGGCTCAATCGTATTATTTTCATCGGCGACCGAGGAATGATCAGTGGCAAAGCCATTGATCAGTACCTTCGCGACGAAGACGGAGCTGATTGGATTACTGCGCTCAATGGCGCATCTATTGCAAAGCTCGAACGAATCGGAGCCATTCAACTTTCTTTTTTTGACGAGTGCGATCTTGTAAGCATTACCCATCCCGACTACCCCGACGAACGCCTCGTTATTTGCCGCAACGCCGACTTGGCCAAACGCCGGGCAAAAAACCGCGAGGCCCTACTGCGGGCCACAGAAAAACTGATCGAGGCCGTGCATAAAAAAGTAACCCGGAAAAACAACCCATTACGCGGAAAAGAAAATATTGGAATTGAGATCGGAAAAATCATCAGCAAAAAACGAGTCGCAAAGCACTTCGTAACCGTCATTGAGGACGACTCCTTGACCTATCATCGAAATGAAGAAAAGATCCGCGAAGAATCCGCCCTGGACGGGCTATACGTTATTCGAAGCAGTGTCGACGAAAAGCGTATGTCCGATGACGACCTCGTCGCCAACTATAAAAACCTCGAGATGGTCGAACGTGCATTTCGTTCACTCAAATCAATCGACCTCAACGTTCGCCCCATCTACCACCGCCTCGAAAATCGAGTTCGAGCACACATCTTCATCTGCATGCTCGCCTACTACATAGAGCATCATATGCGCACACTTCTTGCACCGCTACTCTTCGCTGAAGAAGAAAAAGAACCCATCAGCGAGCGCGACTCCGTCGTCGACCCCGTCAAACGCTCCGACTCAGCACGAGAAAAAGACGCGACCCGCCGCACCGCTGATGACCGCTTTCCCATCTCAAGTTTTCGCGATATTATCAAAACCTTATCCACCATCACCCGCTCGCGAGTAAAGGTCGATGGGCACAAAAATGGAAACTTTAAAACCGTCTCAAAACCGACCGCTTACCAGCAGGAGATATTAGAAAAACTCGGAGCCCAACGAGCATTGTAGCCAGTAACGAGAAAACTGAATTGTCGTAACTCCTCTGCGGGGGAGATGGATAGCCATATTCAGCGGCAGAAGTTCGCTATTACCGCAGAATCCGGTTGGATTTGTGATCAGGCAGCTGCCTTTTGGATCATGGCGACGAGCTTTTTCGGGAAGTCTGCCATGGCGATCAGAGCTTTGATTTTCGATGGGATCCTCTCGGGCGCGTGCTGA
>PIVQ01000218.1 GCA_003354055.1 Desulfobacteraceae bacterium
ATCAATCTCCGGGGCATCCATGACCAGTTTCTGAAGGTCGAATTTCGGATCATACTTGGTGATCTCGTACTTGTCCTTGTCAAGGGCCTCAAATACCTGCTTGCCGCTGTTTAAAGATACTTCTCTCTCCGTTGATACCCCGCCGGATAAAAGGGCCAGCCTGATTTTTTTCATTTAGATCTCCTTTGGGTCTTTTGGAATTATCCCTGGATGACGGTCTGCCGGGCTGCTTCAAATTCTTCCCGACTGATTAAATCCTTTTCATAAAGGGTGTTGAGTTCCAGCATTTTCCGTTCTGTACGCGCCACTGAACTTTCAATGAGCCGGGCATCCGGATAGTCCGGATCTGCGGATTGGTCCAGCAGCAGGGGCCTGTTTTCCTTGGCCTTGATTTTAAAAGATGCAAATCCCCCAAGAAGCCTGACTTCCACGGCACGGTCCTGGAATTCCGGGGTGCCCAGGACTTCCTGAAGACTGGAAGAGGTTTCCCGCATTCTGCGGTAGACGATCCAGGCAATGGCCAGGACCAGGATGCCGATGGCTGCCATAATCCAGGGCAGGTAGTGGTAGACTCCCTTGAACAATACAACGGTCAGTCCGACTCCGGCCAGCAGGAATACATGGAGCAGCAGGATAAAATATGCGGTAAATATGCTTTTAAACAGTCCTTCTTTATCTTTTTTTCGAATATTCATGATGCCCTATTTATTTGAAAATGGTTCTTTTGAAATGGTTTCAATAATATTGTTTCGGTATTGATCTCTGACAAGTGCAGTGCAGGGATTGGTCCCCCGGACCGTATCCAGCTTGGCCAAAAGATAATTGAGCTTTTTTTGAAGTTTTGTTTTTTCAGGAGAGCTATGGTCCAGTGAGGCCATAAGGTCCTGGGTCCCGGAGATTTTCTTTTTCAATTCAATTTCAGGAGGCAGAAATCCGGAGTTTTTTAAGATCTTATGGGCCATGCGCAACTCATCGGGCACGTTGGCATCATTAAACGCCAATGGACGCCCCCTGCCGGGCAGGTTTTCAAAAGCCCCTTGTTTCTCGGCTTTTTTTATTCTTTCTTCAACAATGGCTTCAAATCCTGGAATCATGGTGATTGTATTGGCTCCTGATCGAAACGGTTGTGGCAAAAGGATGGGTCCTTATTACCAGAGACTCATCCCTGTTTTAAGGCATCAGATTTTATTAAACTTGCTGGGGTTTTGCAAGCTATTTTCTTGACACCATTAGGGCAATACTGTATCAAATAGCATTTTAAATCAAAGAATTTAGGACCCTTGTCCCCATGAAAGATAATGCGGCGTTCAATAAAAAAAAAGTCTTTCATCGGGGGGGGCGGCGTTATCGGCGGTGTCAGTTGGGACTGATTTTAATACTCTTATGTCTGGCATCCGTATTCACAGGGGCTGGCACAGTATGGGCAGACGCCAGGGAAGATCAATTGCCGGAAACGGCTGAGTTACTGGATGCGTTCTTGTACTATATAGATCCGACCACAACTCATCTGAAAGCAGTTCACAAACCATTTCCGTCGGGACTTTCTGCCCATGAACTTGGATTGGCGGTTTTAGAGGCCTTGATGGCCGGACCTTCAACGCCGGGACTGGAACGGATTTTTCCGGAACAAACCCGGATAAACGCCCTGTTTATCACAAAAGCTGGGGATGCTTATATCGATCTTGGTCTGGACCTGGACGGATTTAATCCAAGTGATACCATGACCGAATACTTGAGAGTGTACTCCCTGGTCAATACCCTGACGGTTAATATACCTGAGATCAAACAGGTTAAAATACTTGTGAACGGTTCGGATGGAGCAGGTCTTGGCAGCCATCTACGCCTGGACGGATTTTTCAAAACCAATATGTTGATTGTAAAATAAAAAAGTAGTGAAATGAGCAAACAAAAAAATATATCCAAAATAAGAAATATCGGTATCATGGCCCATATTGATGCGGGCAAAACCACGGTAACCGAACGTATTCTGTATTATACGGGCAAATCCCATAAAATAGGGGAAGTCCATGACGGTGAAGCCACCATGGACTGGATGCAGGATGAACAGGACCGCGGAATCACCATCACCTCGGCCGTAACGTCCTGCCAGTGGAAAGGGGCAATGATCCAGATTATAGATACCCCGGGGCATGTGGATTTTACCATTGAGGTGGAAAGAGCTCTGCGGGTTCTGGACGGTGCTATCGGCGTTTTTTGTGCCGTAGGCGGGGTCGAGCCTCAGTCCGAGACCGTCTGGCGGCAGGCCGATAAATATGACGTACCCAGGATGGCCTTTATCAACAAGATGGACAGAATCGGTGCCGATTACTTTGTGGCTGTAGATTCCATCCGTGAAAAACTGGCTGCCAACCCCGTGATGATTCAGGTTCCCATAGGGGCTGAGGACAGGTTTCGGGGCGTTATTGACCTGATTAACATGCAGCAGATTTCCTGGGATGATGATACTCTGGGGGCGGAATATACCGCGGCAGACATTGAGTCTGAATTTGAAGATCTGGCCCTGGAGTACAGAGAAAAATTGCTTGAGGCCATTTCCGAGACCGATGATGAGATCATGGAAAAGTACCTCGGGGAAGAAGAAATTGCAGTTCCCGAATTAAAGGCAGCAATCCGCAAGGCCACCATTAACCGGGATATCGTTCCGGTGCTCTGCGGAAGTGCGTTGAAGAATAAAGGGGTTCAGCCCCTGCTGGATGCCATTGATTTTTATCTGCCAAGCCCAAAGGATATTCCTCCGGTTCAAGGCGTTCATCCCGAGACTGATGAAGTCCTTGAGTTTCTTCCGGAGAAGAACGGTCCCCTGGCAGCCCTGATCTTCAAAGTTTCCATGATTGAAGGCCGTAAACTCTCCTTTGCCAGGATTTATTCCGGACGTATCGAGGCTGGCAAGGATGTTTATAATCCGGCCCTCAAGCAGAAAGAAAAATTGTCCAGAATCCTAAAGATGCATGCCAATAAACGGGAACGGCTCAACGAGGCCTCTGCCGGTGATATCATCGGTATTGTGGGCTTGAAAAATTCCGGTACAGGAGAAACGCTTTGTTACCCGGATGCCCCTGTCTTTCTTGAGAAAATGGAATATGAAGATCCGGTCATCTCCATTGCCATTGAGCCAAAGACCCATGCGGATCAGGAAAAACTGGACACGGTACTTGAAAAGTTCATGATCGAGGATCCCACCCTGAAAGTGAGAAAGGATGAGGAAACAGGCCAGACCATCCTCTCCGGGATGGGAGAGCTTCATCTGGAGATTATTATTTCCCGAATGCTCAAGGAGTTCAATACCAATGTCAATGTGGGTAAACCCCAGGTTGTCTACCGTGAAATTGTTGCTGCGAAGGCTAAGGGACAGGCAGTTTTTGAGAGGGATATCCAGGGTAAATCTCACTATGCCAATGTGACTATTGAGCTGAATCCTCTTGGTCGCGGTGAAGGGGTGACATTCAGGTCTAAGGTAACCGACGAACAGATTCCGCCCCAGTATATCCAGTACATTGAAACCGGTATACGTGAAAGCCTTGAAGGCGGGTTCCTCAAAGGCTATCCCCTGGTGGATGTGGAGATTGTCCTGGCACAGGGCAGCTGTGAAGAGGGTAGGAGCTCAGAGCTTGGTTTTTCCGTCTGCGCTGCCATGGCCTGTAAGGAAGCATTGAAGTCAGCGGATATGGCTCTGCTGGAGCCCATTATGGATGTTGAGGTCTTTGTGCCGGATGCCAATATGGGAGATGCCATTGCCGATCTTAACTCACGGGGCGGCAAGGTGGAATCCATCAATGCCAAGGCGAATATCCAGGTTGTCAAAGCTGTGGTCCCCCTGTCCAGAATGTTCGGCTACTCCACAGCACTTCGGTCCGCCACTCAGGGCCGGGGTACCTTTACCATGCAGTTCAAGAGTTTTGACAGGGTTTAAGGGCGTATGTAATATCAGTCAGAACTGACCAGTTGAAGATTTAAAATAAAGCTGAATCAAACGGCGACTCAAAGGCCCGGTATAGGAGCAATCCCTATTACCGGGCTTTTTTTACCGGCCTTGTTTCTTGGCTTTGTCCCGCAGTTTATCAAGACGCGTCTGAGCGTCCTCTTTTATCTTTTGGTCCTCCAGGGTCTCGATAGCCCGGTTCAGATGGCGGAAGGCATTTTTAAAATCCCTTCTCTCTGAATAGTAAATTCCGAGATAATAATGGGACATGGGGGCATTCTGCTGCTGGGACATGATGTTGGCAAGGTGGTAATTGGCCCGGGCAAAGCTGCCGTTTTTATTCCGCTCCAATACCTTAGTCAGGTTGTCCTGGGCAGCCGAAAGATTACCGATTTCTATCTGGGCAACGGCGCTGTAATAGGTGGCCAGATCTCCCATGACCTTGTCCTGAGTAATGCCTTCCAGCACAGACAGGGCCTCAGCATGGGCGCCGTTGTTGATATGGAGGCGGCCTAACTCAAGAAGGACCATGGGGTTGAATATTTCTTTTTCAAGGGTTTGCTGAAGATGGGTGATGCCCAGGTCAATCCTGTGGGTTTTGCCGTATAGCAGGCCTATCCCGTAGTTGAGCGCCGGATTGTCCGGATCCTCGCCAAGTTTTTGTTTAACCTTGGCCAAATAGACGTCCGGATCACCGTAAAGACCTATAATGCGGTATTTCACCATCTGATAATCATAATTTTCCGGCGGGGCCGGTTTGTCTGCCGGGTCCTTATGATCTGCCAGAATGCCTGCAAGATGGGCAATCCGATTTCCTGTGCCCGGATGGGTTTTAAAATAGTCAGGTATGCCTTCAATACCCTGGTAATCGGTCTCCCGGATTTTATTCAGACCGGAGAGCAGGCCTTCTGGCGCGTATCCTGTTTTATCGAGAAAGAGTACGGCTTTCTGGTCCGCCTCTGTCTCATTCTCACGTGTGAAGGACAGCATGGATGACTGCCCGGCTGCCATTGAGCCGATACTGAGTGCGGATGCTGCATCTCCCCCAACGGCAGAGCCGAGCAGGACTCCGGCAAGCATTCCTGCAAGGCTGCCCATGGTCACCAACTTAGATCGGTCAATTGATTGGGAGACATGACGGCTGGCGGCATGGGCCACTTCATGGGCCATAACACCGGCAAATTCATCCATGCTTTCAAGGGTGGCAATGAGCCCCCGGTGGACAAATATATTGGCGGCAGGACTTGCAAAAGCATTAAAGGAGTCATCGTTGATCAGGTTGAAGTCAAACTCAAAGGGCTGGGGGGGCAAACCTGCAACAATATGGTTGCCCACCGTATTAATCATGTGTCTGGCCACAGGATCGTGGAGAATCACTCCTTGTTCCTGAACCATCTGCATAAACTCTCTTCCCAGTTTTTGTTCGTCCGGTATGGAGATGGCAGCGGCATTGGAGGTGGTCAGAAATACCAGTGACAGGCAAACAACGGTGACTCGCTTGAGGAAATTCATGGATTTATGAGGTTGTGCTTTCTCCCATGCAGGGAATTTAAATATTTACAAATTCGGTATGTTCCATCGCAATTTCGATGCGGAAGCTGTAATTCCCTATTTTTAGTGATAACCTTCTGTTCTCAGCATAATAGGCATCAATGACCAGGGTAATAGCCGAATTCAGGGTCAGGGCTTTGGGCTGGCCGATCACCGCATTCAGGTCAAACTGTTCTTCCACATCCTTGATTAGCTGGCCCATGAGCTGGTTGGTCAGCTCTCCTATGGTATCTGCAACTTCAGGTGCTGCAATGGAGGTGGCCAGTTCCTCCTCGGGCATCCCCATGGTGAGCATGTATTTTTTATAGACTTCAAAGGCGGCTTCCGCACTGAAATTCAGGATGACAAGACCGATATAGTCTCCGTCAAACTCCACAAAACAGGTCAGGTCCGGCTTCATGGACACCTTGGGGATTTTCTGGATAGTGGAGGAGTAATTGACGTCCTGCCCCGTGCTGATTTCGAGCGTCTTCTGTGCCGTGGTCAGGAAAATTTTTGAGATCTCATCAATAGATAGAACATTGGACGTTCCCATGGGCTCTCCTTATGTCGACAAATAAAATACATCAGTTGAAATTTATAAGTGCATTCTAAATGCAATGCGCCTGCGCATTATAAAAAACTGCACCCTGAATTATCAATAATATACCGGCAAATGTCAAACGATTAACATCTGTTTATCATCTTTCACCCCGTTTGTAGGGTGCGCCCAGCATGGCAGGGGCATTGAGTTTTCGAGGATCTCTTAAGCTGATGAGCAGCAGGATCAGCAATGTGGAAATATAGGGCAGCATGGACAGAAAATTGGGAGAGATGCCCAGGGGCTGCATCAGATACTGAGCCACAAAGATACCGCCGAATATAAAGGATGCCCAGATGGCACGTCCCGGGTTCCACAGGGCAAAAATGGTCAGCGCAATGGCAATCCAGCCACGTCCCGCAGTCATACCTTCCACCCAGGATCTAGAATAGGAAATGGACAGATGGGCACCGGCAAGAGCGGAAAAACCGCCACCGATGAGCACGCACCAGTACCTGACAAGGTATACATTCACCCCCTGGGTCTCGGTGGCCTTGGGGTTTTCACCTGTGGATCTGATCTGGATGCCAAGACGGGTCCGCTCCAGAATAAACCAGGCCACAAGGGCCAGTACAATGGCCAGATAGAAAAAGGGGCTCTGGTTAAACAGGGCCTGGCCGATATAGGGAATGTCCGAAAGATAGGGAATGGCAATGTTTTCCATCTTGATGGACAAGGGTCTGCCCACATAGGGTTTGCCCATCATGCCGGAAAGGCCTAAACCGAGCATGGTAAGGGCAAGGCCTGAAACCACCTGGTTGGCCTGGAGGGATATTGAGGCAAAGGCATGGATGACGGAAATGGCCATACCTGCTGCCACGGCAGCCAGAACCCCGAGCCAGGGATGACCTGTGGTCATGGTCACGATAAAGGCCACAACCGCGCCAACAGCCATGACCCCTTCAACCCCGAGATTCAGAATTCCGGAGCGTTCGCACAGGACCTCTCCGGTTGTGGCCAGCAGCAGGGGCGTCCCTGCAATCATGGTTCTTTGAATCGTTGATATGATGATCTCTTCCATTTGTATATCCTATTTATTTGCCGAACCGGATGTGTATTTTATTGTGTAAAAAATAATCGCCCATGATTAAAAATATCAACAGGGTTCCGTTGACAATCTCCACGGTGGCTGCCGGAAGACCTAATGAAATCTGGATGGCGTCTCCGCCCACAATGATTCCGGCAAAGACAAGACCTGAAAAAATGGTGTACAGGGGATTAAGCTTGGCCAGCCAGGCCACGATAATGGCCGTGAACCCGTATCCTGAGGAGACGGAGGCAGGATACCCGAGGTAATGATGAATCCCGGCAACCTCTCCCACGCCGGCAAATCCTGCAAGTCCCCCTGAAATGGCCATGAGGATGAGGCTGGTTCGCAGGAAGTTAATACCGGCATATTTACCTGCATCCGGGTTTTCACCCACCACCCGGGTCTCATAGCCGAATCGGGTTTTGTAGATGACTACACAGAGCATGATGGCACAAGCAACGGCCAGGATCAGCGTAGCATAGTGAATCCTGGATCCCGGAATGAAGCCCAAAATGACGGATTCGGGCAGGTTGTCCGTGCCGGGGAATCCGAACCGGGTTTTCCCCTTCCAGGGGCCCACAATGAGCATGGTCAGGATTTCTGCACAAATATAGTTAAGCATCAATGTGGTGATAACTTCATTGATGGAGTATTTTATTTTCAATATGGCAGGGATGATCCCCCACAGGGCACCGCCCAGGAAACCTGCTGAAAATACCATGGGAACAATGACATAGGAGGGAAGTGCCTCGCCGAACGTATGGGCGGTCCAGGTGCCGAAAATGGCCCCCATGAGCAACTGCCCCTCTGCCCCGATGTTCCAGAACTTGGCCCTGAAGGCCAGGGTAAGGCCTGCACCGATGAGGATCAGGGGAATGGCCTTGGTCACAGTTTCCTTAAGCCCGTAGACAGTTCCGAAAGATCCCATAAATATTTCCGAAATGGCAAACAGGGGATTGACGCCGGCAACAAGAAAAATGATGCTGATGACCATAAGGCCTGCTGCAAAAGATCCGACATTTGTCATCAGGGATCTGAAAGCTGTGATATTATATCGATCACTGGTGGTAATCTGTATCATGGGTAATCGCTTTAAGGTTCTTCTAATCTTGTTTAAATATTAAAATAAGGTCGTTTAAATAAAGTGTTAAATCTGGTTGGTTTCGGGGTTTGTCTCAATTCTTTTGGATCCGGCCATCATCATACCGATATCGCAGAGGCGTTCATCATCTGCATCCAGAATACCCATGAACTCGCCGTCAAAGATGACTGCCACACGATCGCAAAGCTCAAAAATCTCTTCCAGGTCTTCTGAAAAGAGCAGAACCGCGCTGCCCTGTTTTCTTAAGGCCAGCAGGTGTTCCCGTAAAAATTCCGTTGCCCCTACATCCAGCCCGTAAGTGGGGTGGGAGGCCACCAGAAGTTCAGGCTGTTCACTGATTTCCCGGCCCAGGATAAGTTTTTGGATATTGCCGCCGGACAGGTTTCTGATCTGATTATTGATGGAGTGGGTTGCGACCTTGAAATCGGAAACAATGGTTTTGGCGTGGTTTTTTACCTGGCTGTACTTCAGGAAGTATCGTTTTGAGAATTTTTTCAGGTGGTGCTGCTTTAAGATGGCATTGTCATAGAGAAATAGTCCTGGTGCAATACCAAACCGGATCCGTTCTTCAGGCACATGAGAGACCCCGGAATCGTAAATTTCCCTGGGAGACATATTGGTGGTCTCCTGCCCCTTTACCATTATCTTTCCGGTATCGATTTTCCGGATTCCCGTGATGGCTTCGGCCAGCTCCCGCTGCCCGTTTCCTGCCACGCCTGCAACACCGAATATTTCGTTTGCATAGAGATTAAAGGATACCCCTTTTACCGCGGGCAGCCCCTTGTCTCCTGTGATATGGATATCTTCCACTGACAGGACCTTATCGCCTTGGGCAAGCTTTTCCTTATCAATGTTAAAGACCACGTCCCGGCCCACCATCATCCGGGCAAGACCCTTTTTGTCTGTATCAGCCGTGTCAGCCCCACCCACAATCCGGCCCTTTTGCAAGACCGTGACCCGGTTGCAGATATCCATGATTTCATCCAGTTTGTGAGAGATAAAGATCATGGAGTGGCCCTCTGCCTTCATCCGGCGGAGAATGTCGATGAGTTCCTTGATTTCCTGGGGGGTGAGCACTGAAGTGGGTTCGTCCAGAATAAGCAGGTCCGCTCCGTTTAACAGGGCCTTTATGATTTCCACCCGCTGCTGTTCTCCGGCAGACAGCTGCCAGACCTTCTGGTCCAGGTCCATCTTAAAGTCAAACTGACGGGAAAATTCTTTGACTCGTTCCCTGATCTTGATCTTGGGAAAGAAAAAGGGGGTGTCTTTATACCCCAGGGCAATGTTTTCAATCACGGAGTGGTTCTGGACCAGCATGAAGTGCTGGTGGACCATGCCGATGCCGTGGTTGATGGATTCAACCGGATTGTGGATTTTAATGGGCTTCCCATTCACAAGGACTTGGCCCGAATCCGGTTGATAAAGGCCGTAAAGGATATTCATCAGGGTGGTTTTTCCGGCCCCGTTTTCTCCCAGCAATCCCAAAATTTCTCCGGAATTGACCTGGAGGTTGATATCCTTATTGGCATGTATACCGTGAAATGATTTGCAAATATTCACCATTTCAAGGCGTTGTATCTTTTTCATAAAAGGTGTTCTTTTAAAAAAAGGCCGGGAAAAATTTCCCGGCCTTTGGATTTAAATTATGCGGTAAGGCTTAATTAGGTATGGCTTATTGGGGGATCTCGCCTTTTACATTATCCACATAGTACATCATGCTCAACAGATCCCCTTTGGATGCTTTCTCTCCTGCCTTGATTTTGATTTCCCCTTTGTTGTCCTTGATGGGTCCTGTATAGGGTTCAAA
>PIVQ01000971.1 GCA_003354055.1 Desulfobacteraceae bacterium
AAGAGAACCAGTCATCTAACCGTGATAGTTGAACAAACTGTCTAAATAAGGAGGAACGAGGCTTGGGCCAGAAAGTACATCCTACCGGATTAAGATTGGGCATCATTAGAACTTGGGATTCCAGGTGGTATGCTGATAAAGAATATGCTGACTATGTTGAAGAAGATTTCAAAGTCAGAAAATTTTTGAAAAAGAAGCTTTACCACGCAGGTATCTCAAAAATTGAAATCGAAAGATTTTCAAAACAAATCAGGCTGAGAGTTTTTGCCGCCAGACCCGGTATCATTATCGGTAAAAAAGGGTCTGAAATTGCTCTGCTTAAAAAAGAGCTGGAAAAAATGCTCAACCCCGATGTCCTGATTGATATTAAAGAGGTCAGAAGACCTGAAATAGACGCGCAGCTCGTGGCAGAAAATATTGCCAGCCAGCTGGAACGCAGAATCGCATTCAGAAGAGCCATGAAACGGAGCGTTTCCTCCGCCATGAGATTTGGAGCCAAAGGTATTAAGATCATCTGCTCCGGTCGTCTGGGCGGTGCGGAAATGGCCAGGACCGAATGGTATAAAGAAGGACGTATCCCTCTTCATACCCTGAGGGCTGATGTGGATTACGGATTTATCGAAGCCAAAACCACTTACGGCACCATCGGTATCAAAACCTTTATCTTTAAAGGTGAAGTATTGAGTCCTGGCGAACAGGCATTGGCGACAAAATAGAGGCGATTAGGAGAGATTAGCAAATGCTTAGTCCAAAAAATGTTAAATTCCGTAAAGAGTTCCGCGGCAGAACAAAGGGTACGCCCACCCGCGGTAACACCTTGAGTTTTGGAGACTTCGGTCTCCAGGCCGTTGAATGCGGATATGTAAATGCAAGACAAATCGAGGCAGCCAGGGTTGCGATGACCAGACACGCCAAAAGGGCGGGTAAAACCTGGATCAGATTTTTCCCTGACCACCCTGTTACCAAAAAACCCGCCGAAGTTAGAATGGGTAAGGGTAAAGGTGCAACTGACGCTTGGGTAGCAAGGGTCAAGCCGGGCAAGATTCTGTATGAAATGGAAGGGGTCACCAGAGAAACGGCTAAAGAAGCACTAAGGCTTGCTGCTAGAAAACTTTCCGTAAAAACCCGTTTTGTGGAGAGGAGTTAAAAGTATGAAGGCCAGTGAAATTAGAGAAATGGACGCAGATCAGATAAAAGAAAAGATTGTTGATCTCAAAAAAGAACTTTTCAACCTTCGTTTCCAGAATGATGTTGGACAGCTTGAGAATACAACAACACTTTCAAATGTCCGAAAAGACATCGCCAGACTCTATACAATATCCAAAGAAATGAATGTCAACGTTAGCTAATGTAAGAGTTATCGATATGGAAAATAAAAAAAGTAATAAAAAAGAGCTGATCGGCCTGATCGTATCCGACAAAATGGATAAATCCGTAGTCGTACAGGTCGAAAGATTTGTACAGCATAAGGTGTATAAAAAATTCATCAGACGGTACAAAAAATATCATGCCCACGATGCGAGCAACGAGTGCAGAATTGGTGATGAAGTTAAAATCATCGAAACCAGGCCTTTGAGTAAGCTAAAACGTTTCCGGGTAACCGAGATTGTTAAAAAAGCCGTTTAGCTTTTAAGGAGTTGAATTATGATTCAGAGTGAAAGTAGACTGACCGTTGCCGACAACTCAGGGGCAAAGGAATTATACTGCATCAAAGTGCTGGGCGGATCGAAAAGACGTTACGCCAGCATTGGTGATATTATAGTTGTTTCTGTAAAAGAAGCCATCCCCAATTCTAAGGTCAGCAAGGGCGACATTGTACAGGCTGTGATCGTGCGTACCAAAAAAGAGATCGCCCGCCCGGATGGCTCATCCATCAGATTTGATGACAATTCCGCCGTCGTTCTAACTAAAAACAATGAGCCGGTCGGTACCCGTATCTTCGGCCCTGTTGCCAGGGAACTGAGGGCAAAACGGTTTATGAAAATCGTTTCCCTTGCTCCGGACGTACTTTAATATCGGGTCAGTGGAGAATTACAAGCTATGAAAATCAGAATTAAAAAAGATGACAAGGTAAAAGTACTTACCGGTAAGGACAAAGGTAAAATCGGTAAAGTTCTTAAGCTGGTTAAAAAGACTAACCGGGTTGTCGTTGAAAACATTAACGTTGTAAAAGTTCACCAGCGTCCCTCACAGGCCAGTCCTCAGGGTGGTATCGTTGATAAGGCTATGCCTATCGATATTTCCAACCTGATGTTGATGTGTAACTCCTGTGTGAAACCGACCAGAATCGGTATCAAACAGCTGGAAGATGGAAAACGGGTGAGAATCTGCAAAAAGTGCGACCAGCAGATCGATGCATAACCCACTAGCTGAAAGAGAGAAGAAATGACCACTCTTAAGGAAAAATATACCAACGAAGTAATGCCTAA
>PIVQ01001831.1 GCA_003354055.1 Desulfobacteraceae bacterium
GTCAGGATGTGAAAGAAGAGGTTTGAGCTCTCCTTTGAAAAGGCAACGGTCTGTTTTTGCATTTTATCCCATGCACTGCTTTGTAAAATTGGGATCAAAGGGCACGGGATAGCTGCCGTCAAAACAGGCCTTGCAGAAGTTCTCTTCAGGATTTTCCACGCCTGATGCTTCAAGCATGCCCTCTATGGAGAGGTAATGGAGGGAATCCAGTCCTAAGTATTCGGTCAGCTCGTCAAGGGGTTTCTGGGCCGCAATAAGCTCTCCCTTGGAGGAAAAATCAATACCGTAGTAGCAGGGGAACTTGTGAGGGGGACAGGAGATCCGCATGTGGATCTTTTTGGCGCCCAGTTCCCGAAGGGCCTTTACCCGTGTTTTGGCAGTGGTGCCCCGGATAATGGAATCCTCGATAATGATGATTTCTTTGCCTTGGATGATTTCCCGTACAGGATTTAGTTTTACCCGGACGGTAAAGTCCCGCATGGACTGGGTGGGCTGGATAAAGCTTCTGCCCACGTAATGGTTCCGGATCATACCCATTTCAAGGGGAATGCCCGACTCTTGTGCATAGCCGATGGCGGCATAGTTGCC
>PIVQ01001832.1 GCA_003354055.1 Desulfobacteraceae bacterium
TCACATACGTCAAGGGCGATCTTGCAAAGATGCTCATGGGATCTATGCATGGGGTTTCTCAGCTGCATGGAAGCAACGTTTGCCCAGCCTTTTTCATCAAAGATGGCACGGGTTTCAGTCGGGGTAAGGTAAACACCTTTGAATTTTACGGGGAATTCACCTTCGGAAAGGACTTTTACAGGACCTGAAAAGCAAAATTCTTTTCTTGCCATAACAGCCTGAACACCAGGATGATCTTCCATGGCAATTTTCCAGAAGTCAGCGTCGGCAGACTCTTCGCCCTGACCCTTATAGACGTTCTCGCATTCCCATTTTTTCTCGTCTTCGGTCATTTCGAATTTGTCTTCGACTTTCATGGTGGCATAAATCTCGCCGTCTCTTTCCAGAGCAATCTCGTCACCGACATTAACTTCAGCAGCATCAGCAGCAGCAGCATCAAGCATTACGGGTACAGGCCAGAAAGTACCATCAGCCAGCAGGAAGTCAGCGCAAACGCCTTTCCAGTCAGCTTTTGTCATGAAACCGTTCAGCGGAGAAAAACCACCGATACCGAGCATGATCAGATCGCCTTTTACCTGGGAAGAAAT
>PIVQ01001833.1 GCA_003354055.1 Desulfobacteraceae bacterium
CTAAATCTTAATCCCGCAACATATTAGGTGTCTTTCCAATTCTCTTTCAGTTTAAAATAAAGAAACACTGAAAATGCTATTATGAAACATGAAGAAACCATAAGAACAAGGTATAATAGTTTTATGTTAAAATCATCATGGTATAATCCCTTCTGATAGTCAGAGAAATACAGACCTGTAACAACTGCAGTTGCAAGCAGACCCGTTCTCGAAATCCTATATACCATCCAAATCATCATGATTTGAAGAAGTATGGTGGTAACCAGCGTGATGTCAGGAATCCCTGAATATTTAATAATGCCGAGCACTAAAAAACATCCTTTGGCAAATGCCACGATAGAGAGGAAAAACAAAAGGAATTTAATCAGAATACTATACTTCTCTTGTGTTGGTATGGATGGGATATCATCGAGAATTCTTTCAAATATTGGCTGAGCGCCATGCTCCCTAACAACCGAATTGTAGATATCATTTTTGTTGGATCCAGATTTTAATTTAGAAGCTATTTCAGAACGAATTTTAAAACCAGTCAGAACATTCATATTTCACACCTAACACAAATTAATAGATATACCACTATTGTCCAT
>PIVQ01000972.1 GCA_003354055.1 Desulfobacteraceae bacterium
AATGGTTGTATCCTATTGGGTTGATAATTCCAAGATTAGAGTGATGAGAGTACTTCACCAGAAGCAAAAATTTCCAACGTAAAAGCAACTAACGCGGAGCACAGCGGCTTGGTGAAGTTGGCGACTTTATTGAGTGTTTTTTCAAAAAAGGTGACGAATTTACCAAGTCCGACTGCTGCGTTTGGTGTACGCCCATCATGGGCATGAACTAATGAGGTGAAAGTCCTCTGTAGGAAGATCACCATCTAATGAAGATTAATATCGTTATTAGATGCTAACTACTAGCGTATGGCAAGGGCTTAACCGCGAGGTTTGGTCTGGAGGAAGCCGGAGCGCAAAACTGCAAGCTGATGAACAAAAACATCATATGAGGCGTAGGCTGAAGGCGAGTTGGCACCAGACGACGAAGCCAAGTGATCTAACGGCCACCGTAAATGATGCAGTTGTGCAGGGAAAGTTCATGTTCTTATCTGGGGAGATCTGCTTAACAAGCGATCGGTAATAACCAGTGAGGCTCTGGTATAGAAGTGCCTTGGCTCTTTGGGTTCATCACCCAAAGAGAGCGAACCAGATGAAAACCGATAGCGCCAGCTGGGGAAACCTTGTGGGTGATTAAGCAGAAGTCAGCAGACGGCATAGTAGTCAAATGCCCAGCGTAATGGCTGGGACACGGCGAAGGCCTGAACATTCAGTTGAATAAAGGAGGAGCCATGACAGACCTGAACACACGAACACCGTCCGGTGATGACGTGACTCAGCGTATTGAGATGAAGCCAGCCTTTGGCGAAAATCTACTTGAACAAGTTTTGCAACCTGAGAATCTTCAGGCTGCATGGAAGCAAGTTCGAGCCAATAAAGGGGCTGCTGGCATTGATGGTATGACCATCGATGCATTCCCCGCTTGGGTAAAATCAGGTGAATGGAAAGTGATAGTGGAGGAACTGGAAACAGGTCACTATTATCCTTTTCCGGTCAGACGAGTTGAAATCGATAAACCAGATGGTGGTAAACGCCAACTGGGGATTCCAATAATCGCAGACCGTGTGATTCAGCAAGCGATTGCCCAAGTGTTAACCCCCATTTTCGACCCTGACTTCTCGAACAATAGCTTCGGGTTCCGTCCAAATCGAAATGGGCAACAAGCGGTTAAACAGGTTCAAAGCATCATTAAAACGGGTCGCCGTTTTGCTGTTGATGTTGATCTGTCTAAGTTCTTTGATCGAGTTAACCACGATTTATTGATGACGCACCTTGGCTACAAAGTGAAGGATAAGCGGCTTCTTAAATTGATTAAGCGTTACCTCCGAGCTGGGGTTATCGATAACCAGCTCTATAGTGAAAGTCATGAAGGTGTTCCGCAAGGCGGGCCACTATCGCCGTTACTCGCTAACATCATGCTTGACCCACTAGACAAAGAGCTTGAGAAACGAGGCCATAAATTCGCACGCTACGCTGATGACTTCACCATTTTAGTGAAAAGTAAGCGAGCAGGAAAACGAGTGCTTCATAGTATCAGTAGATACCTGCAAGACCGTTTAAAGTTGATTATTAACTCAACCAAAAGCCGCGTCGTTAAAACCAATGATAGTAAATTCTTGGGATTCACTTTTCGAGCAGGAAACATACATTGGCATGAGAACGCCTTGAGTAAGTTTAAGGAAGAAGTTCGAATACTAACGAATCGTAACTGGGGCGTACCCATGCGATACCAACTCTTCAAATTGAGCCAGTACTTACGTGGCTGGATCAATTACTTTGGCATCGCCAAAGGCTACCAACGATGTGTCGATCTAGATCATTGGATTCGTCGCAGAGTGAGAATGGCCTATTGGCGGCAATGGCGAAAGCCACGCACCAAAGTAAGAAATTTGATGAAGCGAGGTGTTCATGTGGAGTCAGCAGTTGCGTGCGGCATCACCAGCAAAGGGCCATGGCGTAGCGCTAGAACCCCAGGGATAAATCAAGCTTTGTCTAACGACTACTTGAAATCTGAGGGGCTTTATTCGCTGCGCGATGGTTGGATTAAGCTTCACTATCCTGAGTGAAACGCCCTGTGCGGTCCCGCATGCAGGGTGTTGTGGGGAGCGCCGGAGAGACGCCGGTGCTTACCCGATTATGTGTGATCTCGCTCATCGTTGATAAGTACCATTAGCTGAATATTGTAAATAGGTGTTTGAGCTATCACTTTTCGAAATTAGCCTAACATCAATTTGATTAGAATATAGTGCAACGTAGCCACCATTGAACATAATTTCATGGTTACCATTTTGGTCAATAACTTTAATTTTATTGTGTGGATATACCCCATAGCTTTTATTTGGAAATACTATTTGATGCTTTGACGTATACGGATTTACCATTCCTCCACCTGTAAATTGAAGCGTAATACTTAAACCCTCATCTGTGATTTTCTCACTAAGAA
>PIVQ01000219.1 GCA_003354055.1 Desulfobacteraceae bacterium
ATGTAAAAGGATGTAGATTTCCCTCACAGTTTTGAGAGAGAGAGAGAGGAGTTGTAATTTTTCCATATGTTTTGGAAAAATAATGCAATAATGAAACCTTGGATAAAATATGGATACATTTTAATAAAAGTTGGATTTCATTTTGGTTTCATTTTAAAATCACTTTTTTTAATAATGAAAAAATAAGTCCATTATTAAAGTTTTATTTATATTTTAAATTTTCATTAATTTCTTCATTACAAAACTATATGACGCAATAGATGAAGACATTATTGCTAATAATCCAATATAATATAGTATATATATTTTTTTAAATGTACCAGTTTCAAAATCAATGACTAGTTGAGAAATAACTATTAATATTGCTACAATTATCATTTTAATAACAAAAGAAAATTTAGGCATACTCATAATAGAGTATACACTACCAAGTCCATATGCAAGTGCTCCTAACATTATTTTTATATATTGTTATATATATTATTATTATTTTTATTTTTATTTTTAATCAAATGAAAATAAATAAGTCCATTATTAAATCTTATTTTTAAAAAATTAAAATATAACATCTACTTCTTCTATTTCTAAATACCATTGATTTACCTTAAAATCTTCTTCTTTAATATTATTTCTTGTTTTTCTTGGATTTTGTTGTAATTTCTCTTGTTTTCTTTTTTTACAAGCATCTTCTATAATCTTTTTATACATACAATCTTCCTCATATTCTTCAATTTCCCAATTGTTAAATGTAAAATATTCTGGTTCTTTTTTATATAAGTTATTTGTATAACATTCATTACATAAATTATGTTCATATTCTTGTTCTGTTTCTAATTGATAGAAACATTCTTCACAACAATGATCTAAGCAATTCTTACATAAGTTTTCTGATGAATTACCATCACAAAAATCATCTTGTTCATCACACATTCTACAAGTCATAATGATTTGAATACTAAAAGATTAAGAGAGTTTTAAAAAGTTTATTAAAGTTTTTAAAAAATAGTTTGATAAAAATATGGATAATTTTTTAATATAAATAATATAAAAATCAATTTTAATATATTTTAATCTATTTTAATCGCAATATTCATTAATCCATTAGCTATAATATACACACCAATAACTAATGGAATTATAACTAATCCAGAAGTTGCGATAGTAATAGCAACTATAGCAATACCTGAAATAATACTAACACAACCGAATCTTTTTTTCCATTTATAAATACGTTGTATTTTGTGATTAAAACTAATATCATCTTTATTATTTGGCATATCTTTGTTATTTAGTATTGTAGTATAATGTAGTATATTAATTAATCAATTTTAAAAAATTAAAAAATTAAAAAATAAGTCCATTATAATAAGTTGTTTTTAAAAAATTAAAAATCACCATATAACCAAGCTTCTTCTGCCATATCTTGGTCAGCCCAATCAGCTAAACATTCATAACATGAAAAATTAACTTCTTGTAAACTATCTCCATTATGATATCTATCAAATGCTAATTCACCACATTCATAACATTCTTGAAAATTATTATGTAATTCTTTCATACATTTTGAATATTTTTCTTTATGTTCTGAAAAATCTAATTGGTCTTTATAATCAATAATAATATCTACTAAATCTTGTGGTAAATCAATTAATGATATTTGTGGTTCATAATCTTCTAAATATTCTTCAACTAATACTGGATTTTCTTCATGAAAATACAAGGAATAAAATGAACCTCTTGAATACATTCCATCTCTTGCATGTTTCTCAGAAGCTAAAAATGATTCTTTGTGTTTATGAACAAACCATTGTGGTAATTCATTTTCTTGTAATAATATGAATAAATCTAATTTGTCCATAAAATCTTCTATGAAATTTAATGGTAAATCTCTTCTTCGTGATACACATTGCCAATCAACATAATCTCTATAATATGAGATAAAATCCAATTCAAAATATTTACAATGATGGTTTGTAAAATTGCTCCAATCAAAAACATCCATAAATTTTTGAATAAAATTTTCAGTAATGTCATCTCTATATATTGAAATGATATCCCAAGATATGTCATCTTTGAATTCCATTAAGAAATCTTCAGAAGCATTTGCGAATGTATGTCTTAAATTAAACCAATCAGTTTCTAATCTTTCTAATATTTTTTCTTTTCCTTCTTGTCTTAAATATAATAATATGTTTGGTTCGTCATTGATAAAATCAGCGACTATTTGTAAAGTATCATCACAGATATTCATTTTCTAATGAATATATGAAATATAAAATTTAAAAGGTGTTTTGAAGTAGTAAAAGAGTTTTGGTAGAGTTGTAAGAGTTTGTAGAGAAATAGTTAGTGTTCATAGATAATATAAAAATCAATTTTAATATTTTATCCAAAATTATTGGATAATAAAAATAAGTCCATTATAATATTTAGTTTTTAAAAAATTAAAAATAATTTTCTATTATTACAATATTATTTTGAAATCTTATTTCTTTTAATTTAATTTCTTGTTTTCTCATCATTCTTCTTTTTTGTTTGTTTAATATTTTTTGTTTTATTTTTTGTTTCATTTTTTTATTTTCAAGTATTTCATTATATATATTAATATCTATATCATCAAAAATGAAATATTGTTCATTATTGTTGTTTGACATATTAGTTATTAAAAGTTAGGTTAAAGTTTTAAAAAGGGTTTGGATAAAGTTGATTTGAGTTATAAATAATATATAAATCAATTTTGATATTATTATCCATATTTTTTGGATTACATTAATTTTAATCTTGAAGTAAGAGTATTCATTTTATTTTCATAGTCAATTAAAGCAATAACAGTTCTTGAACCAGCTGCTACTTGAGTATGACCAGCATCTTGAACAACATGAAAAGCAATACCAGCATCAGTAGCCTTTGATACAAGTAAGTTCATTGCTTTCTCATCTTTCAATTTAGCTACAATTTTCTTTTGTCCTTTTAATAACCAATCTTCTAACATCTTTTCTTTTTTTTTCTTATTTGCGATTTTCATATAGAGACCAAGTGTAGCATGACCACATTGAGCACCAATTTTTCCCTTTTTCATTTTTAAATCTTCACGGACACATAACATCATTTTAACTGAAGTATTTTTATGTTTTGGTTTAAGACCCATAGTGATTTATATAGCAATTAGATAATTATTAATTATATTAGAATCAATTTTAATATAATATATAGGAGTTATCGTTTATTTATTGAATAATTCAGTTGAGTGAAGAAATAAACGTTATTGTTTTCTTTTGAATATTGGAAATAATTACATTTAAATAAAATATTTTTATACTATATACAAAAAATGTTAAAAGGTTTATTCACATTAATTTCGGGAGTATCATTATTCGGAGTATCAATTGCTTTACCAGAAACAGAAAATATAATTGAATTAACAAAAATAGAAGGAGGAATGGAAATACAAAATGATTTTAATGATACAATTATATATCCATCTAGTGTATATTGTGGTTCATATGGATGGTATAATTATTATTGTGACGATGGTTATAAATGTGTAGATCAAGAGAGTTATTATTCATGTGTTCGCGAAGATGCTAGTAAAGTTGGTTTAATTATTGGTATTATTCTATTAATATTTATAATCACAAGTATTATATTATGTTGTTGTTGTCCATGTTGTTTTTGTTATTCAATGTGCCATAAAGGAGGTAATACAAATGTTGTAGTTCAACAACAGCAACCACCACAATTAGTTTATCAACAACAACATCAACCAGTTTATCAACAACAAAATCCAGAAGGACAAATACAAATTGTTTAAAATATATCTGTTTCAGTAGTTGGAATTATTAGAATCCAATATAAAAAAGTTTTTTCAAATAATTAAATTTAATTAAAATATTATAGTATTATATAATATTACAATGTTGAAAAGTTTAATCGTTTGTTTACTAACATCAGTTTCATTCTCAAAACGTTATATAGTAATATTAAAAGAAGAAGTAAATGTATGGATGGAGAATACTATTGTAGAGAATAAGAATATGAAAAAATTAAATACAAAGAAAACTAAAATGATTTTTATGGATACAGAAATTGAACCAGAACAATGGAATGATGAAAATGTAATATCATATGAAGAAGATAAATTAATGTCAATAGCACAAGTTGGTCAAGATGGTCATGGACAATCACCTTATTCTATTTGTAGTAAAACCTGGGGTAATGACCGTATTAATGAAGAAAACTTACCATTAGATGGTATATATTTAGGTGATGGAACCGGAGAATTAAGAGGAGATGATGTAGATGTTTATGTATTAGATACAGGAATTAATGTAGAGCATACAGTATTTTCAACACCCCCAACTTGGTTAGCTAATTTCGGTACTATAGATACTGATTGTCAAGGTCATGGAACTCATGTAGCAGGAACAATTGGAGGAACTTTAACAGGCGTATCTCCGAATGCAAATATATTTTCTGTAAAAATATCAGGTGGGTGTACTGGTTCAGCATATTGTTCGGATATGATTGATGCAATTGAATATGTTCAAGATAGAATGGAAAATAATGGTAGAAAAACAGTTATTAGTTTATCTTTTACTATTTGTTCTTCAGCAACAATAGCAATTAATGAGTTTGTATCAGCAGGTGGATTATTTTCATTAGCAGCAGGTAATGATGGAAGAGATAAATGTACTTATTCACAATATTCATTATTAGATAAATCAGGTGCATTTTTAGTAGGTGCGAGTGGAAGTAATGATGATGTATCATGGTTCTCAAATCATGGAGCTTGTGTTGATATTTATGCCCCAGGTAGTGCTATATTATCAGCAGATTATTCAGATATTAATAATTGTGTATCTTGGCAAGGAACATCAATGGCTACACCACATGTTTCAGGAGCTATGGCTGTATTATGGGCAAGAAATCCTTCAATGACTAATACACAAATAAGAACATTATTAATGCATAATGCTTTAACAAATAAATTAGATTTTGGAAGTTTATTTGGGAATAATAAATTATTATATTTAGATAATGATCCAAGTGATTCAACACCTATGCCTACACCTATGCCTACACCTAATGATTATGGTAAAGATGAGAAATGGTATGAAATAGTTTTAGATAAGTGGTGGTTAATTTTTCCATTTATTGGAGTTTTCTTTGCTTGTGTAGGAATGTGTATTCATTATCGTAAACGAGAAATAATTATTGTAAGAGATCAACCAAGAGATATCGTTTAATTTTTAAAATATTATCATTTAATTATATGAATTTTTCTTAACATATAATAATAGTTGTGATGTATTATATCAAATTAGATTTTTTTTCAAATGAATTAATCTAATAATTAGGAAATATTTTTTATGTTATACTATAATATAAAAAATAATAAGGATGAATAAATTAATGATCACGTTCGTTTCAATTACATCATTAATAAATGCAGACTGTAATAATGATAATGTAATGCCTGTTGTAACTTGTCCATCAGTAGTTACCTTAGCAGCAGGTGATGATTGTTATGTTAATGTGCCAGATTGTTATGATGAAGTATCTGCTACAGATAATTGTGATACCGTAAGTTTTACACAATCACCAGAACCCGATTTATCATTATTTACTTTAGGAGATTCTATATTAACATTTACTAGTATTGATAGTAGTGGTAATATTGGAACTTGTGAAACAATTATTAGAGTTGAAGACCAAACTCCTCCACAATATACAATAAGATCCAGTCCAAGTTACTTAACATCTGGATATATTACTGACGAATATGTTAGACTATACTTCAAAGTTGATGAAAACTGTTGTGGTTTTACTTGTAGTATGGATTCAGTTACTATAACTAGACCTGAAGTTGAAACATGTGAAAGTCAGGGGGAAAATTGTGCTTGTAGAGCAAATTGTGGTGGAAATCCGTGTGATGCGTCTGGCGGAGGAGGTAATTTATGTAAACATAGACAAGTATGTTGCTGTGGAGATTCTTGTAAGGCTAAAGAAGAAAGTAGCGAACGAAGACAATCAAGAGGTGGTAGATCATCTTCATCTTATTCTTCCGACGAAGACAGTAGCGAACGAAGACGATTAAGAGGTGGTAGATCATCTTCATCTTATTCTTCCGACGAAGAAAGTTGTGATGATTTAACTGATATAGAATTATATACTATTATTGATGGTAGTTCTGGAACATTTAAAAATTGTCCAGATGTCGTTTATACTTTACACGGAGATTGTAGAGATGATGCTGGTAATATTAATACATTTGAACAAGAATTAAAAATGTTTAAAGAAATTGATGATAGTGCTGACCCAAATTGTGACAATGGTATTGAAAATAAAGGTTTCTGTTGTTTATCAATGTGTGGAGAATGTGGAGGAACTGGGTGTTCACTAAGACCAGGTGGAAACGCAGGATGTTGTGGTGGAGGAATTGAATCATCAGGATTACATTGTTCTGAACATCCAGCACCTTGTATTATGTAATTATAGAGATTATAGAAAATATTATATATAATTATACAATCATATATAATGAATAATAAAAATATTATTATAGCAATTATAATTTCAGTAATCATAACGATGATTTTAATGAATAAAATAGAAAAACCAAAAGAAGAGGAAGTAATAATTAGTTCTCCTTTCTATAATCCTTACCCATATTATGGACATCCTTATTATTATTATCCAAGATATTATAGAGGTTATGGTGGAAGACCTCGTTATAGAGGTTATGGTGGTAGACGTTAATTGTAGAATGGTCGTTTATTATATTTATTAACAAATGAACTCCATTTTTTAATAATTATAGAAGGTTTTCCAATCATCTCTGGTTCATTTGAATTAATGTATTTAAAACCCAATGATGTATAAATATTACCTTTAATAAAAGCATAATCACTACAATCATCCAATATTATTTGTGATTTATTTTTATAGTATGTAGCAGCAGCAATTATTAGCATTGAAGCAAGACCTTTTCTTTTATATCCAGTATTAGTAGCAATCCAAGAGATACATATCTCATTATCCTCATCTAAACTAATCGTTTCAATGAAAGCAAGGCAATCAGTTATTAAATTATGTTTTAATAGTTTTTTATCATTAATGTAAAAGATGACTCTATCATCGTGAAAAAATGTGAATATATTATATTTACTTGGTAATAAATTATTAAACTTATCCATAATATTAATTAATATATTCATTAAAATCAATTTTATTTTATTTATCCGATACGTACTAAGTAAGGTCCTCTTACATATTTATCTTCAACATATTGATCTACAGTTGAATAATTATCTGAATTAAAATCTGGATAATAATTTTCTCTTTTATTTTTTCTTATTTTTTCTATTATTAAAATTGTTATAATAATTATTATTAATGCTATAATTATTATTCTGTCTCTTGTTATACCTTTTATCATTTTTATATAATAAACAATTATATTTTTTAAAACCATTTCTATAAAATAAGTCCATTATATAGAAATGTTTTTAAAAAATTAAAATTAACACTTATAATTTACTTTTGATTTTTTTCTTAATTTAATGATTTCTACTTTTTGTTCTATTATTTCTTTTTCTAATAATTTATTTAAATTAGTTAATCTTTTAATATCTTCATTGTTATCAAACATATCAGCATCTACATTTACTAATTCTTGTTCTAATTCTTCATTTGAATCAACTAAATCATTTGATTTATTTAATATATCTTTACATCCTTTTTTTAAAATTTTATTCTTACATTTTAATTCTTCATTTGTTTCAACCAATTCAGTTAATTTATTTAATAAATCTTTACATCCTTCTTTTAAAATTTTATTCTTACCTTTTAATTTTTGTTTTAAATCATCCATATCTTCTTGTGTATATAAATCATCATTTTTTATGCTTCTCTTTTGTAATATATTAATCAATGTTTCATTCTCTTTTAATGTTTCTTCATGTTGTTTAATTTTATTATTAAATGTAGTTTTCATTTCCTTTATCTGTTTATCATGACTATCAATTATGTTTTGTAATGATTTAAGTTCATTTGAATGTTGATAATTATTATACCATTTAATAGAATAAAAAGTTAAGAGATACGCAGAATTAATCAATAATATGGTTGTTAATGATAATTCAATTGTTGGTAATTCAAAATTCATTTCTGGTAAAGTAATTGTTGGTAAAGTAATTGTTGGTAATTCAATTATTGAAAACGTTTTGGTTAAAGTTTGTATTGTTGTGAATAAGTTCATTTATAATATATAATAATAAAATCAATTTTGTTTATTTTATCAAAAAATAAATGAATTATGATGGATTATGATGGATTAATTTTTATACTTTTATACTTATCCAAAAAATGTCAATTAAAATGTCATTTTAATCTACCATTTCCATATCACTATCTTCATCATTTTCTTCATTATTTAAAATATTATAATTAGAAGGGAGACTAAATATTATTACTGATTGATCATCATTTTCATTTAAGTTTTCTTCTTCTTCTTCATTATCTGTTTCTTCTTCTTCATTATCTGTTTCTTCTTGTGGATTATATTCACTAATTAATTCACTTCTTAATATTGATGGGATATGATAATTCTTACTTAAATTTTCCCAATTAATTTTATGACTAAATCTCCTAATTAAGTATTCGGTTAATCCTTGAACTGATGATAAAATATCCCAATCTAAACATTCTTCAAATAAAACTACAAAATGCTCATCCATATTTCCCCATTTTGATATTTTTATCCAATTTAATTTATCTTTAAACTCTTCATAGAAATTATATTCATAATCATTCTTAAATTTCATACGACTTGAAATAATATCCCATATTATATCATCTTTGAACTCTCTAATAAATTTCCAAGATGTTAAATAATGATTTGTAACTATATCCCAATTTAAATATGATTTAAATCCCCGAACAAAATCAGTAGTTAAATCTTGGTGACTAATATTTTCCCAATCTAATATATCCCAATTAATTTCTTTATCTTTTGGTCTGATATCAAATGTTTTTAAAAACAGTAGAAATTGTAAATCATCACTTAGAAAATCAGCTAAAACTCCAAAACTATCTTTATCAAGTATTATACTGTTATTCATCGTCTATATATTACTTTAATATATTATGATATTTAAAAATATTAATATATTATATAATAATGAAAAAAATATTAAGTTTAATTATAATATTTGTATTAGGATTTTTAGTATCAATGATATATCACGGTGAATTATTTTCTTTCAAAAAATATAATATTCCAAAAACATCATTTAAAATAATTAATGATGAACATTATGATATGTTTAAATTATTAGATGAATTTTATAAACACTGTAAAGATCATTGGGAAACAGAAGAAAAAATATTTGAAGAAGGTAAAAAGAAAATTCCAGAAAGTCATGTAAATGTTGATCCATTATGGGAGGAACATAATAACGAACATAAAAAATTTATTAAAAGAATAGAAGTAATGAAAGAAGATATTATAAAACATATTGAACAATATGATAGACCACATTTTCACTTCTCTAATATGCTTTAAATATTTTATTTTTTTTAAATTTATTTAATATATTATGAGAGAATATAAATTAAAATGAACTCACAAAATCAATTAAGAAAGCGTTATCAATCTTACAATCTTCCAGTAGATTATACTGAAGAAGATAGAGCAACTAAAATTAAATTATTATCATTTAAACGACCACATATGAGAGCATTCCATTTTTCATGGTTTGCTTTTTTTATGTGTTTCACTACTTGGTTTGCCTTTGCTCCATTAATGCCAACCATTAAAGTAGATTTAGATTTAACAGATAAACAAGTTGGTAATATTAATATTATTTCTGTATCAGCAACAGTATTATCAAGGTTGTTTCTTGGATATTTATGTGATAAATATGGAGCTAGAATTACATATACATTATTAATGATAATTTTTTCAATTCC
>PIVQ01001834.1 GCA_003354055.1 Desulfobacteraceae bacterium
AAATGCTGATGATGAACCACGCCTGTACTGGCCGGGTGATACCATCCTCAATGATGAGGTCAAGGCCCTGATCAGATCTGAAGAGCCGGATATCATTCTTCCCCATTGCTGCGGCGCGGTTCTGGAGGACAGCGGCCCCATTGTCATGGATGACCACATGGCCCTTGAAATCTGCAAATTGGCTCCCAATGCAAAGGTCGTGGCCATCCACATGGAGGCTCTTGATCATGCAACCGTGACCCGTGATGATCTCAGGGCCATGGCTGAAAAAAACAATATATCGTCTGATCGATTCCTGATTCCTGATGACGGAGAAATACTTACATTTACCTAAACGTAGATATCGAGGACGGCAAAATGAAATATGTTCATACCAATATTGCGGCACGTGACTGGAAGGTATTAGCAGACTTCTATACAAAGGTGTTTAACTGCAGGATAAAACCGCCTGAAAGATCCTACTTCGGGGAATGGCTGGACCGGGCCACAGGGTTGTCCAATGCCCGGCTTGAAGGGGCACACCTTATTCTGCCCGGATTCGGGGATGACGGACCTACCCTGGAGATTTATACCTATAAAGAGATG
>PIVQ01000220.1 GCA_003354055.1 Desulfobacteraceae bacterium
AGCCTGCCTGACCTTGCACCGAAGGTGGATTTTTCCGGCAAATCGTGTAAACAGACTGCCGGCCATCATGGTCAATGCCAGGTGGGTGCCGGCAATTGCCGGGGTAAAATTGCCGGCCCGGCCGAGACTTTCCGTTACCCGGGCAAGATAGGGCTGATAAAACTCATAGGGGAAATGGACCAGCAAGGTCATAGACAGGGTATAGAAGGTGAAAAAACGAAAGCGCCCGGAAAGGGCCTTACCCATAAGGCCATACACTTGTTTGCCCATGGGAGTTATTATTTTTCTTTGTCCGGCCAACCCCAGGTTTTTATTCTCACTGTCAAAAGGTTCGACAAAAGTCAGGGCGATAAAAATAGATACCAGGGCGGCAATAAAAGAAGCGGCATAGATCCAGCCCAAATTCCCTGTGGCCATGAGCCCCCCGGCCAGAGCTCCCAGAGCCCCGGCCATGAAAGAGAATCCCAATGCCCTGCCTTCTAGGGCAACGTACTCGCCCTGGCGGTTCACCCCCGCAAGGCTCTCATAGTGAAAGGCGGTATCGGTTCCCGAGGCTGCGGCAAACCCGGCTGCCAGGAAAATCTGGGCCAGGGCAAACGTACTAAACCCCGAGCCTGTAAAAAAGAGCAGATAGGCAATGGCCAGGCAGGCAGAGGATCCCACCAGCGTCATTTTCCGACCAAATCGGTCGGAGATATACCCTGAGGGCACCTCCATTACAGCAACGCTGAGGTAATAAACCGCCTCCAGCCAAAGCACCTGGGAAAGGGTCATCACGGATGAAAAATATAAGAAAAAGGCAGGACCCCAGAAATAGCAATCACGAAAAAAAAGATACCATGGATATCGGTGGATATTGGCTGCCAGGGATGATTTATACGTCGCCATCACCACCTCACAAATACTTGGTAATTTCAGCCAGCTCTGCCTTGATCTCATCTGCAGACCTTGATGCGATCATATCCTCGCCCAGACAATGGCCGATATGATCCCTGACCAAAGTCTGTTTGGCATTGTATACGGCATTAGAAACCGCCTGCAGTTGACGGGCCACATCCACACAGGGCGCCCCCTCTTCAATCATTGAAACCACCTTGCCCAGATGCCCCTTTGCCCTTTTCAGACGTTTGGCAATCGCATCATGGCTTGTGTGCATGTCGGAATCTTTATGGTCATAGGTATTTTGGTTCATTCAGGGTTACTCCAATGTGAAAGTTATACATCCCCCATCCCCCCTATGAGGATATATTTAAAATACCTAATTTATAAACTCTTTGTCAAACGGTTAAATAATCTTCCGGGATAAGCCTGTTTGCATCAATACCCGTTGTGACACTTTCCAAATGCTGCTTCATGGCAAGTCCTGCCTGTTTCCCGTTTTTCTCTTCAAGCCATTGAACAATTTTTTCATGCTCATCAGGAGATGTATTGTTAATGTCTGCCAACTGATAGAACGGATCAAACAAAATCAAAAAAATGGTCGTTTTCTGCAAAAGCTCCATTACATAATGAACAAGTACCTGGTTACCGGAGCTTTGGGCAATTCTCAAGTGAAATGCATGGTTGATTTCATATTCCTGATTCTGATCATGGGCCTTGAAAACTTTCTTTTCCTTTTTGATCAGCTTGTGGAGTTCTTTAATATCTTTAGAACCAAGCCTGGTTGCTGCCATGGATGTTGCCCTCTCCTCAAGCAGGGCTCTTATCTGGAAAGACTCTTTAATCTCTTCCAGCGACGGATTGACCACAGAGGCGCCTTTATTGGGCGAAAATTCTGCCAGGCCTTCATACACTAACCGCTTGACCGCTCCCTTAACAGTGGCCCGACTCATGGAAAGACTCTTTGCTAAAGAGACTTCTTTAAGCTTGCTTCCTTTTTTGATATACCCTTTGCTGATGGCAACTTTAATTTTGTTATAGGCCAACTCCTCTAAACTGCCGGTCATTTACTCCTCCATATCCATAAATCTAATAAATTATTTTGGGGATTAATATGATCATAATTTTTATTCGATGTCTATAGAATACGGGCAGCGGACAGGGTGAACGCACGTAATTTTTCAGGGCTAACTATTTCAAGGGGTTACCTTGGTACAGGCAAACGCAGATGAAATCCAGCCAACCGCATAAGTATTCAAGACTTTTAAGGATAAAGGAATGTGCCCGGTTTACTTGCGATTGCCCTGGGCAGCGGACCCATCCAAACTATAAATAATTTTTATATATAATAAAAAACATTAATTTTACTTCTCTTGTTTTTTTAATTACCCTGGATAAGATTTTACAAATTCAAGGAGAAATTATGTTGTTGGCATATGCAAAAGGGATAGGAACAGGTGGAGGACTGATCATTGCCATTGGGGCTCAAAATGCGTTTGTCCTGAGTCAGGGCGTCAGGAAAAACCATTATCTGCTCATTGCTCTGATTTGTGCCATCTGTGATGCCATTCTGGTGGCAATCGGAGTAACCGGTGTGGGCAGCCTGATTACGGCCAACCCCATGATTTCACGGATTGCAGGCATTGGCGGTGCCATTTTTCTCTTTGTATACGGCGCCCGGGCCTTTCAATCTGCCGTTAAAGGCAATCAGCTTGATATCGACCAAACCGCAGCCACCTCAGTAAAAGCCGTGGTCCTGGCCACCTTAGCAGTCACCCTTCTCAACCCCCATGTCTATATCGATACGGTGCTGCTCCTGGGAAGCATTGCGGGCCAGTTCCAGTCCCCCGACCACCTTGCATTCGGTGCAGGCGCAGTCACAGCCTCCTTTGCCTGGTTTTTCAGTCTGAGCATCGGCGCCACATTCCTGGCACCCTTGTTCAGGCAAAAAATATCCTGGCGGATTCTGGATACATTTGTGGGGGTGGTGATGTGGACAATAGGATTTTCCATTGTGCGGGGGGTGATGGTATGATGTAAGTTGTCTTGACTGTTAGTTTAACCTAAAAGCGACTACTGGAAGAAGAAATCATGGGGTGGAAAATCGTTTTTCCTACCCCACAATCATAGACAAAAAGCTCGCTTTTTTACAACTCTAAAACCTATCCAAAATAGCCTAAGATTCCACATTTTCATGGGAGGATCACCATTTGAATTTGAAAAATACCGTGACGATTTTGTCTTCTTGAGTTTTCTTATAGTGGTATCAGTTCCTTAACAAACTGGTACTTAACGATTGATACAAGAATGCAGCAATAAAGAAAATTGCGGCAAAATAGATAACGTTAGTCAGGATAGTTTTCCACCCCATTTTCCCTTCTTGAGTTCCCTTGATCCGGCTCATGTTGTTTCCTTTACTTGTTTATCTCTGACGAAAAATATAACGATGTTTTTTCTAATAGTGACAAGCCGATTTAAAAAACGTCCGCAGGGACAGAAAAATCGGCACCAAAAAGTGGACATGAAAAAGGAACCGATCAGCGCCACAGGCAGGAGATACCACTGGATACCAAGTCCTTCCAGCGAGAACATCATGGCAAACGGTTCATAGGATCCAATACCCGGATGTCTGGAAAGAAATATTATCATAAGAGATGCCCAAAGAAGCGTATTCGCCGTCAGTCTGGCAGACTTCAAGATAGCAGGAGAAGGGTTCAGTCTGCTGCCGCTGATCCTTGAGAGTAGAAACTGGATGCCGTAGAAGGGACAGATCCGGTAGCAGTAGATATTTTTACCGGCGATTAAAATGGTCAAAACCGTACCGATAACAAGCACCCACCAGATAATATGCTCTTGAATGCCGGGAATATACCCCAGCAATAAGCCTGCAAGGCTTCCTATGGAAATGGAGGCGTTCAGGTAAAACCCTATGATTCCGATAACTGAACCCATATATAAATATTTCCAGGGTGTTTTGTTAACAATTGTCGGGAAAAAGGCCAGTGCAAACAAGATGATTACCAAAATTTCCTTTAATCCGAAAGCCCAGGGAACCTTGTCCCATGATTTCTTGAATTTAAAATAGTCGATAGCTGCTGTGTGAGCTCCTCTTCGTATTGCTTCGGTGGCTGCCCTGGTGGTTATGGTGGCACCGGTAACAGCATCAATATCATCCCCCACTAAAAAGTTGTCCGTAACAGGTTTGCCTATAAATTGATCTGCATAGCGGGCTTTTGTTACTCGCTCGGCAAAGGCAGGCGTCTCCTTGTTTTCAAGTGGAAAAACCTCATGAACTTTTGCATCATCATTTATTCGAATACCTATGACAAAAGGTCCGCCATAGCCCTGTCCCTCCTGAATCAGGACATACTGACCCTTTTCCTCAACCTTGTCGCCAATCTGAAAGACAACCGGGCTGTCGTTAACTTTGACCAGTTTCTCATCCGGCATCTTCAACCGGAGCAAGCCCTCATAATCTTTTCCATCCGAGTACAAACCAAACACAAAGGCGGCAAACAAAGAGATATATGCCATGTACCCTATTACGCCTGACATTCTGCCTGTTTTTTTTGCCTTTGTTTTCACAGCTTCCGACTTCTTTTGGAAGAATTCTTCTTTTAAAGGAATTGCTGTCGTGGCAATTTCGTCAGGAACCTTCAGGGAAAGTTTCGTGGTGACATAACGCATACCAATGGTAAGCGCCGCAATGCCCGGTAACCCAAAAAGTAGCATGCCCATGCTGGCGGCTCTGGGAACCCCCTCTAAGACTGCACCAACGGACCAGGCAATAGAAAAGAGCACAAGTATGATTCCGGTTGCAGGCACAGACCATCCAATCGGGTTCATATGGTACCGCCTGGACAGTTTCCACATCAGGATGACAGACCCGGTGCTCAAAAGTCCAAGTATGTACCAGGTAAGACCCATCATAATCTTTTCTCCTTTCCGGCAAAGACAACCCGGAGAGAAATTGTGGAAATCACAATCCCGGGCATGCCAAAAAGAAGCAGGCCCATACTGCCTGCCCGGGGAACACCCTCAAGTACAGCCCCGACAGACCAGGCAACCGAAAAAAGGATCAGTCCGGCCCCTGTTGTCAACCCTGCCCAGATCAACCAGCCCGGAGATTTTTGTCGTGATAGTTCATAGTAGAGATAAGCAATACCACCGGTTAGCGTCCCTAAAAGGTACCAGGTAAGATCCATCATGCTTTATCTCCCGTTTTCCAAAACCGTGTTACCTTGTCCGGATCACTCACATTGCCGTATCCAAATAAAATATCCATCTCCCGCATGAAGCTGTGTACGGGGCCGGGAGCAATGACATTCTGGGCATCTACAAGCCTGTGATGCCAGAAGTCAGGCTTATTATAAGGACAGGATGCAATACAGGCGGCACATCCGCCACCATTTTCTGTCCAGAATTTGTTGCATTTTTTCGCATCGTTATGAAATTTATAAATCCCTGGTGCTGAATGCCAGGTGTATTCGGGGTCATTTGAATATTCCGGTCCCCAGGACTGGTCGCCATGGCTGATGGCCTGGGATGGACAGGAGTCGGCGCAGCGTTTGCAGCGCTTGCAGAAGCTTGCCACACCAAAGGTACGGGGTTTGTCATATTCCACAAAATCAAATTCTGTATATACCTTTGAGATACGAACCCGTGGCCCGTATTTTGGCGTGATCACCTGCCCGTTGCGACCGCCTTCGCCAAGACCCGCCGCAATGGCATAAGGTGGGTTACAGCCCATGTCGTTCATGGATGCCACAGCCTTATACCCAAGCATCTGTATAAAAACAGCCATCTGTCCCGCCAGTTTTGCCGCATTGGCATAGGCATTTGTCACAGTGGCATCCGAAATCCAGCTTGGCGCTGTGGCGATGGCATGAAAATCCATCTCCACCATAAAGACTATGACGCTCTTGGGTTCAAAGGGGAAATCTTTCTCCCAGGTAACCACGTCATCCTTATCAACAGGGTCATACATAGGCTGGTAATCCCACCTTGGATCTCGCGAGGTAATTCCGCAGCGAAGTGCACCATAGAGATTGGCAGCCGTTTTTATAGCAAGGGACGCCTCCTGCCGGGAGTTGAATTCATATTTCTGCGGCCCAAGCATTTTTTGCTCCCAGGTTAAAACGCCTGAGTTGCTTCCGTCAATTCCCTGTGGAATGAGCCCCTGAACACCGGAGTAGCCGCCAATCTGTAGAGCCTTCTCAATCTCGGTGTAGCCGGGATCCTTGCGGGGCGGCTGCCAGAACATAGCCTTGTTTGCCTCATAGAAATCAAAATTTCCAAACTTCCTTATCCGCTCGGGATGTTTCTTTTGCAATGCCTTGCTGTGGGCAAACGTAAGGATAACATTTCGTTGATCAATGGGAGTATATTCGTCACGAATGGGCAAGGGGAATTCATCATGGGGGATTCCTTCCATTCGTTTTGCGATGGTAACTCCGGTCGCTGTGGCTAAAGCGGCTCCGGCACCGGCCACTCCGAACTTCAGGAAATTTCGTTTGGATGTGTCGGTTTCATTTTTTTCATGCAAAACGTCATTCTGATCCCGGGCATTCTTCTGATCGCTCATCTGTATTGTCTCCGGTTTTAATGATTTCCTGATTGATTATCTGCTATTTGAGTATTTCACTGTGGCCTGGCACGGTCAAGAAAAAATTAGACATGAGGTTCTTCAGGGAAATTAGACGGGAGCGAGGCTGATCCTCCCCCGATACTGTAGACACTCCGTTGTGCCTCTACTATGAAAACAATAGAAGTCAGAGCGTCCGCTGTATAATTTGGTCAAAATTTGCTCCGTATTGATACAGATAGGGGGTAAGGAATTCTATATTGAGATTTGCTGTGAACCCATAGATTCCCTTTACATCCGAATCCAGGCCTGATAGGGCTGTGCCACTATATAAACCCTAACCTTTTGGAGACGGATGGACTCATTGCAAAAGTCAAATATCTGCCCCCTGTGCCATGCTCCGGGACCGCAAAACTACTATAGAGATCCCGTTAGAGAATACCTGTATTGCAATAAATGCAGACTGGTGTTTGTCCACAGTGAGTACTGGCTCGATCCCGACCAGGAAAAGGCGGTTTACGATCTTCATGAAAACAGCTCTGCCGACCTGGGCTATCGTCAGTTTTTATCCAGGCTGGCAACCCCCTTGCTCGAACGGCTCCCCCCCAATCAGAAGGGGTTGGATTTTGGCTGCGGCCCCGGTCCTGTGTTATCTGTATTGCTTGAAGAACAGGGGCATGCCATATCCTGTTTTGACCCCCTGTATTTCAATGACGCCACCTTGTTAAACCAAAGCTATGATTTTATTACCGCCACAGAAACGGTCGAACACTTTCAGCATCCCTCTGACGTGTTTGACACTCTGTTTGAACGACTTCACCCGGGAGGATGGCTGGGAATCATGACCAAGATGGTTATTGACCGACAGGCATTCAAAACCTGGCATTATATCCGGGATTTAACCCATATCTGCTTTTACAGCCCCTATACATTCGAATATCTGGCCGACCGATTCAATTCGTCCGTTTATTTTATCGGGAAGGATGTGATATTGTTTCAAAAACAAGAGACGATTAAAGAGGACTTAAATTCAGGAGGGGATCTTGCAGAATGAATTAGTACCCCTTATCGGGAAATCCATCGTGGTAGACACCAGCTCAAACTGGGTCTATCTCGGAATCCTTGACCATGTGACTGAAAACTGCATTGTATTAAAGGATGCTGATGCCCACGACATCAGCGATACCAAAGTATCAAAGGAATTCTATATATTTGACAGCAAAAAAACCGGGATCAAGGCCAACAGGCGTCTGGTATCTATAAATCTCGCCTATGTAGTTGGATTTTCATCCCTTGAGGAAATCAAAGAGTTTTAATGGTATCAGGCCGGCGGCATGGGATGCCACCGGCCTGAAAAACTCAACTAAGGATCGGCTCCAAAATTACTTGATCTTTTGTTTTCAAAATACCCAGTCTTTTAAGGGGTTTTGGAAATAATTTAGATCAAGTTATTTTGTAACGATTCCTAAGAAGAAAAATCATATCCCCGTTCACCGTGAAGGGCCTGGTCCAATCCGATATATTCCATTTCTTCATCAATACGGAACCCAACGGTTTTCTCAACTATGATACAGATAACAATCGTCATCACACCGGCAAGAAGTATGGTCACCCCCATTCCCTTCAACTGCACCAGAAGCTGATCAAACACGGTCCAGGTTCTACCGGCGGCTTCAGAGGCCGAGGCCATCCAGGAATCCCGGATAAAAAAGCTTAAGAGAAGTACCCCAAGCCCGCTGCCAACCCCATGGATACCGAAACAGTCGAGGGTATCGTCATATCCCAGCTTCATTTTGAGCTGTAATGCATAGTAACAGGCAATTGAAGATACCGTCCCCAGGAAAAATGCGCCAACGGGCTGGACCACGGCCGCAGCCGGGGTGATTACCACCAGGCCGGCCAGGGTGCCAGAGGCAAACCCGAGGGCAGAGGCTTTCCGAAAAATGAGACCTTCGATACAGAGCCAGGATAAAGCACCTGACGCTGCTGAAATCTGGGTCATGGTCAATGCCCGGGCCGTATCCAGCCCGCTTTGGAGGGTGGAACCTGCGTTAAATCCAAACCACCCCACCCAGAGAAGGCCTGCCCCCATCAGGGTCATGACAAGGTTGTTGGGAGGGGTCGCCAGCTTGGGGAATCCAAGCCTTGGTCCCAGGAAAATAGCCACCACAAGGGCTGAGATCCCGGCTGAAACATGGATGACCAGGCCGCCAGCCAGGTCAATCACCCCGGAAGCCCCGGAGTTGAACAGCCAGCCGTCCGCCGCCCAGATCCAGTGGCATAAGGGGCTGTAAACAAAGAGGAACCAGAGGGTGATAAACAGGATATACCCCCGCAGATAGACCCGTTCGGCAAGAGCGCCACTGATCAGGGCCGGGGTGATAATGGCAAATTTCCCCTGAAACATGGCAATGATATATTCAGGGATACCGTCGGTGATGGTCTCATCGATCCCCTTTAAAAAGAAGAAATCCCAGTTCCACCCGATGACCCCGCCGAGGATATTTTCACCAAAGGTCAGAGAATATCCGCAGATTACCCAGAGCACACCGATAACTGCCATGGCCACAAAGGTATGCATCATGGTGCCCAATACATTCTTAGACCTGACCAGGCCACCGTAGAACATGGCAAGCCCCGGCATCATCAGCAGGACAAGCGCCGTAGAAATCAGCATCCAACTGGTATTACCCGTATCAATAAACGGCTCTCCCCCCGCAAACACATTGACCGGCACAACCAAAGCCCCAATAACAGCAACGAGAATCTTCTTTTCTGACATAATTGTCCTCTTTTGAATATTTATTAAAAATCCCACCTTAGAGTAGCAAGAGGTATGCCATTTTAGTGCCATTTTTAAGAGAACGGACAATGTGCTTTATTGGAAAGACATTCCGAATACATGTTTTTTCAAAAATTAAATTCGACTCTAAACAAAAACCCAAGAAACAACTTTTTTGTAACTATCGACAATTTATCATTTTACGTTTTTGTAATAAAGCCCTCGAAATCCCATGCAGGAATACCGGTTTGATTATGAGATGGGCATTGGCTTTCCCATGAGAAGACGGTTTTTCGGTGTAATGGTATCAGGGATTTTTGCCGTATGAATATCATATCCCGATGAAGAGAGTTTAAGGGCCCGGACCGCATCCACGGCAAGATCAGCGTCCATCCAATTTGACAGCCCTCCGTCTGAACAGGTTTTCAAATCATGACAGCAGGGCAGCACCGCCACCCTGGCACGGGCTGCCAGGGCACGGTCAATGATAATATCAGTAAGGCTGCCGCAGGCATGGGCCGAGACCACTATGTCCGAAGAAAGAAGATCTACATCAGCCAGGTCTTTGCCCAGGTATTGAACACGGTTTTCAAGCTTTGGCCATTCCTCAATCAGCACCCGGGACAATTGAGCGGCACTGTCCGGGATATGGGTATCCACAGCCAAGGCATGGGA
>PIVQ01000221.1 GCA_003354055.1 Desulfobacteraceae bacterium
TGCTGAAATACGTTCTGCAGGAAAAAAAGAGAGATAAAGCTTACGATTGCGGCAATGATCGGTGTGGTTACCCAGCCGCTGGCAATCCCGCCCACCATTTTCCATTTGATGCTCCAGAAGCCCTTCTTCATCAGACCGATCCCGATAACAGCCCCGACAACCGCCTGGGAGCTTGAGACCGGAACAAGAGGAATAGTCGGCAGGCCGTGATTCATCAAAAAGGCTTCAAGAGCCTGGGAGGAAAAAAGAAAAAGCACGATGGAATGGGACCAGACCACCACACTTGCAGCCACAGGGGTAAGTTCCACAATCCCTGTGCCAACTGTCATCATCACCTGTTTGGAATAGGTAAAAACCCCGACGGCAATGGCGATCCCACCAATGAGAAAGAGCTGCTGCGCAGGGGAAAAGGCGCAACCCAAAATTGTGACGGTGTCAAAGGGAGAGACCGGCAAAAAAACTCCCATGACATTTCCAATGTTATTGGCTCCAAGGGCGTAGGATCCGAAAATTCCGGCAATTAAAAGGGACCAGCGGGTATAGAGATCAAGCCGAAACATGTGAATTTTACATTTTTTAATAAAAAGCGCGGAAAGGATGTACAGCACCACGGCAATGCCGCCCGCGAGTATGGGGCAGATCAGCCAGGTCATGACGATTTTGCTCAAAGAGGCGTTGTCAATGGAAGACCCGGTAAACAGATTCCATCCGATAATAGCCCCCACAATGGCCTGGGAGGTAGATACCGGGAATCTTGCCTTGGTCATGAGATAGACGCTTAATGCCGCTGAAAAGGCAACGATAAAGGCACCGGCAATGGCATTTACCGCCCCCAGTTTCCCTAAGGTATGGGAGGCGCCGGCACCACTGGCTACAGCACCGAGTATCACAAAGATGCTGCAGCAGACAGCTGCAGTCTTGAATCGTATCATCCGTGAGGCCACGGCAGTTCCGAAAACATTGGACGCATCATTGGCCCCCAGGGACCAACCCAGAAAAAGACCGCTGGTCAGAAAAAAAGCAAACATATTAGAATCCTGATGTTAGGGGTTGGACAAGACTTAGAGGGTCCGTTTAATCACGTAGACATTCATCCGGTCGGCCACATCCTCGGCGCGGTCTGAAATCTTTTCTATGTGCCGGACAAAATCAGAGAGCAGCATACAATGGCTGAGCCGAAGATCTTCACTGCGGAAAATGGAGGTTCTCAGGCGTGTGGAAATTTTGTCGCATTCGGTTTCCCAGAACGAGACCTTGTGAAGATGATCTCTGACGGCCGCAATATCCGTGAAAAAAGCCCTGGTAGATTTAACAATGGCCTCCACGGCAGCCACCACCCCGTTGATCAGCTCAGTGAAATCTGAAACAAAAACAGCATGGATCTCGGGACGTTCGATTTCAAACCGCCACAGGGCACCTTTAAACCGGTCCAACAGGGAATCCATATTTTCAAGCAATTCAAGCACATCCCCCCGGGATTCGGGAATAAGAGTTTTGGTATGCAGGTGCTCCACGATGGACCGTTTCAAGGCATCGCCTTTGTGCTCTATAGCGGAGATATCGGCAAGCACCCTGTCAAAATCAACATACTCCCCCCGCAGATAAAATTTAGCACCGTTCTGAAACACGAGGCCGGACTGACTTACCTGGTCCAAAAAATCGTTGATCTCTTTTTCAATACCGGTTTTCCGGGTAATAATATTAAAAATCATAATGAGGACATCCTTGGTTTGTATCGGGGAGCCGTTGAATTGACCCTTACAAACATTTTGTGTTAGAGTTTTATTTTGATGAAGAAAAATTATCACGCCGTGCAAGGAATGTTAAATCACCAATAAGAATAGAAACCATAAGGATTCATTATGAACATAGACCATTTGAAATCATTTTTTATGGTGGCAAAAGTGGGCAACTTCACAAAGGCGGCCAGGGAACTTTTTTTGACCCAGCCTGCAGTGAGCCAGCACATCCTTGCACTTGAACATTTCTACAACACCGTGCTGTTTGACAGAACCGGCAAAAAAATCATGCTCACCCGCCAGGGGGAAATCCTTTTTGAACAGACCGAGGAACTGCTGGAAAAATTCAAAGAGGTGGAAACCGTTTTCCAGGGCATGAACAACATGAGCCGGGGACGCCTGGATATTGCTTCAGCCGCAGTGGTGGGCACCTATATGCTGCCGGGGATCATCGGCCAGTTCAACACCGCCTACCCTGACATTGAATTGGAATTGCGCGCCGGTAACACCCACCAGGTCAGTTTGATGGTATTGGAAGGCCTGGTGGATTTCGGGTTTGCCGCAGGCCCTGCCAGCCGGTACCCTGAAGTCAACACCATGGTCATCCACAAAGAAGAGATGATTGCCGTGGCAGCAAGCGGTCATCCCCTGGCCCAAAAGGATGAAGTCTGCATTGAAGATCTTGATAGAACCCCCTTTATCACCAGGGAAAACGGCACCCGGACCCGGCAGCTGGTCCGCAACTGGACCCAGACCCTCGAAGACAGCGGAAAAAGTCTAAAAGTCATCGAACTTGAAAATGTTGAAACCGCCAAACGGATGGTTGAGGAGGGATTCGGCATTACCGTGATTCCGGAAACCGCCGTTAAAAGGGAGATAGCCACCAACCAGCTGTCCCGTATCAACCTGAAGGGATTTAAAGAAGAGGCGATCTTCTACCTTCTCTACCATAAGGCACGACGACTTTCCGTGGCTGCCAAAACCTTTTTATCCATGCTGCCCGGAACCTTTGCAGGGTCCGACGAACTGGATTCGGATCTGGACGCCCTGATCAAATGAATTTTATGAAGCTTGATGAATACAATGCAAGGGCTGCCTTTGGCGAATCGATCCCAGACGGAAATACGGCCTGGAGTGAATGAAAAAACCTCCACCCCATTTCCCGGGGAGAACTGTTGAACCTATTGAAAGTTAGACTGATTGCCAAAAAATATTAATAGAAACGGCAATCACCAAAAAGCAAATCGATTGTAGTATACGGAATTTCTAACCTTAAGTGGCAGAAAGAGATTCTTGGGTTTCGGAACATATTTTTGCGATTTGCTATAGAACAGTTCTCCCGCATTTGATGGCACTGCCCAAAGGATCCCATCGAATTGAATGAAATTCCCTACAGGTGCAATCTCCCCGATAGAGACAAAACATCAAGGTCCCACCGTCCAGCCTTTCACTGCAGTCGTTCCAGTTTCCAGACATGCCATCCTCGATAGAGGGAAGGGTGAAGGACAAATCCTTCGGCCGGGAGGGTTATAGCCGCGCTGTGCAACGCCAAGGGGTTGCCTCCGGGCCGTGGTACCCCGGGCAAACGCCTGTAAACCCGGCACGTTTCTTTATTCTTACAAGACACTTGGAGCATTGGGTACGCTTATTGCGCTGTTATACCCGTTGAATGATCGAATTCCGATTCTAACACACAATAGGAGGTTGAAATGAAACATGTAAAAGCCCTGATGATTATCTGTGCCATATTCCTGTGGGCCGGCAAGGTTTATGCCCTGTCCGGAGATGTATCCGGCGTCTGGTCTTCCGGCAGCCGCATCACCATTGACGGAGATGTGACGGTGCCGGCAGGCGAAACCCTGACCATCGAGCCCGGGACCGAGATCGTTTTTAACGGATGGTATGCATTCACCGTATACGGGCTGCTGGAAGCTATGGGAACTGAGACCGACATGATCGTGTTTACCAGGGCCGACGATACGGACGAAACCAAATGGGCCGGGATCCGGTTCGACGGGGCCGATGATGCCTCCATTCTCGAATACTGCCGGATAGAGTACGTCCACCGGGCCGTATACGGCATGAACACCCGGGGCGGCGGCGTCTGGATCGATAATTGTTCCCCCACGGTCCGGTACTGCATCCTGACCCATAACTACTCCAGGAACGAGAACCGGAACGGCTGCGGCGGCGGTATCTGTCTGAGCAGCGCCAGCAATTCCGTCATTGAATTCAACACCATTACAGGTAACCGGGCCGATTCAGGGGGCGGCATCTTCGTGGGCAGCAACTGCAACGCTGTAATCCGCAACAACCGGATTGTCGGTAATGAGAGTTACTCCTCCGGGGCCGGTATTTACGTGGCCGCCTGGGGGTATGCCGAGATCTACGACAACACCATCAGGGACAATCAGGCGTACGGCTGGGCCGGCGGCGGCGGGATAACCGTCTGGAACGCCTATTGCCGGGATGACGGCTGCACCCGAATCTTTAACAATTTTATCCTCGACAACACGGCATCCTCCTGGGGCGGCGGGATTTACTCCCGGTACAATGAATCCATGATCTACAACAACACCCTGGTGGGAAACAGCGCCGGCAGCGGCGGCGGCATCCATGTGCTGAACCAGGGTAACATGACACCCACCATTTTCAACTGCATCGTCCGTAACAACGATGCCGCGGAAGGTCCCCAGATCCATTTTTACTTTGACTATACCGGAGCGGATATCAGTTATTGCAACATTGAAGGCGGTTTTGGAAGCGGCATCGGCAACATTGACTCGGATCCTGCGTTTTCAGACGAGTCAAACGGAAATTACCGCCTGGCCGGGGCCTCTGCCTGCATCGATGCAGGGGACAACGACGCCACGCCCCTGCCGGATACCGACTATGACGGAGATGTACGGAAAACTGACGATCCCGATACCCCGGACACCGGCAACGGCACTTCCCCCATCGTGGATATGGGAGCGGATGAATATCACGCAGATACCTGTCCGGCTGATCTGGACCGGGACGGAGATGCAGATGACGCCGATTGCCAGATCTTGGCGGAAGATTTTGGCGAAGATGTCTGCCTGGGCGGATGCCCGGCGGATGAGACGGATGACGCGGATGTGGATGGCCTGGACCTGGCCGCCTTTGCCCTGGCCTATCTGACCTGTGAATAGGCCGGGGACGTTTAACCCTGCTGCGTGATTATATTCAGTTTTTATCAAAACAGCCGGTAAAACAAGGAATGTTCTTTCCCTATTCTTTACCGGCTGTTTTTTTTATCTTCTTTTTACAATGCTTATTGCACTAGAATAGGTACTGGAATCTCACACCCACAATGTCGAGATCATCATCACCGGCAAGGTCGCCATCCTTGTCAGCATACTCGTCATGATCAACATTGAGATAGTTCACTTTAACCATGAAATTGTTGTTGATGTACCAGTTTAGCGCAAGGGTCAGGGCATCGGCAGAACCACCTGTAACACCAGCGTCAAGATCATTCAAATCAAGGTTTGAATAACGCAGAGCAACTTCCCATGCACCCCATTTGCCAGTAGGAATAATGGGGCCAAACTCAGCATCATCCAAATTGTATGGACGCCGGTCATCTGTGATAAAATAAGAAGCCATGGCATACCAACCGTCGAATTCCGGTTCTGCATTTCCGGCACTACGGTTAATCTGATTTTTCATGTATTCTGATTGGAAGGAAAATTTATTCCATTTAGCGGCAAGCTCAAGTCCGTAGGTATTGATATCTTCAACGTTATCAATATCGCCGGTATCAAGAAATTTATAGTCTACAAAATGAGCTTCCGGTCTTACTTTGATCTTGTATTCATCATCATCACTTTTGGCAGGTTCATGAATCATATAGTTCAATCCAATATGAAGAACTTTGCTGTTGTCTTCTGCAATAATCGGACGTCCCACCAAACGGGCTGAAAAACCATACGGCTCTGAATTTTTAGCTTCTGAGGCATATTCTTTGTCTTCGTCTAATTCATCGCCAAAGATGGAAAGACCTCCAAAATAATATTTGCCCCAGTTAGTACCACTGAATCCTATACGCCGGCCCGGTGAAAAGGCATCAGAAACCATAGACCGTTCCATGAAAGTTACCCAGCGGGAGGTGGTCACTTCGTCCATGCTGAAATTGGGTTTATGATTACCCAGTTTAAATATGCTGTTGGGCACTCCGTTGTAAGAAACCCACATGTCTTTGACATCAAGTTTTTCATCGGCAAAATCAAGATCAAACTCACCGGCCCAGTCTTTGTACATCTTGGTTTTTAATGCCAGGCGGAGGCGGCGAAATTCAGTGTTGGCATATAAATTATTTGTGTCTTTGCTGTTACTCACAGAACCTGTATCCAACATCATTCTACCATCAATTTTGTATTCAAAATTGCCATCGGCAGATGTCAGTTTAAGGTAACTTTTTTCAGTGGTTGCATCCAGTGCAACCTTTTGGGTGCCAAGGGCTTCACTTTCGTCATACTCAGCAACATCTTTAATTTCGGCAAGCTCCTTTTTGGCTTCTTGGGCCTCGTCCTGAGCAACTTTAAGCTTGTCCCCCAACTCAACAATCATCTTATGCAGTTCTTCATTAGTTGGTGCGCCTGCGTATGCTGCTGCAGGCAGACTAATGGCGAACAATGCAATAGATGCAAATAAAACAACCAATTTTCTCATCTTGTTTTCCTTTTTCTTTTTTTTCTTTCATTCCGCCAGGGCATGCCATATTCATTTTTTAGCCATGCCGCCTTTCAAAACTGCCAAGGTACTAATATGAGAGAATTGTGAAGTCCAAAAAGAGATGCTTATGGAAGCCATAGTGATTATTTATCGAAGAAAACCTGGAGACACAGCTTTGTCTATATCTCTGATTTTATAATGAATACTAATTCATGTTCCGCAGTACCCCCCTGTTTTTCCTGGAAATTATGAACTATAACAAATGATTATACCTGCCATAGCTGATTCGAATTGGACTGTTTGCAAAAGAATTTTTTATAGGTATGCGCAAATGTAAATTTTGCTTTACAATGAAGCACCTGGAAAAAACTCGAAAAAAGGACATGATATGGAAACACCGTCGTCCGCGAACGGAAACAACATTTTTGATATGAACAACTACCGGATGGACCGATTACCCATCCGGGCAAAATCAAAATTTGAGAAATTTCTGGAGTCCGCAGGCTTTCCACTTGCGGTTATTCTTTTTATATCCATTCTGATGTTTATTGATATTCCCTTTTTATCAAACATTGATCCCGAAACTTTGAGCAAAACCGCCAAGGCCCATTTTGACAAAATCGGAGCCCTTGCCTTTTCAAAGGCCAATGTGGCCATGCTGGCCGTATTTGTGGCAGCTGTGGTGCTCTGGATTACCGAAGCCATCCCCAATTACCTGACCTCTTTGATTTTGATCATCACTATGGTGCTCACCAATGTCCTTCCGGAAAAGCAGGCCTATGCCCAGCTTGGTCATAAGATCATGTGGCTTAACATCCTCTCTTTTATCCTGGCCTCCATGCTGGTAAAAACCGGTGTGGCAAAACGGTTTGCCATCTGGTTCATCCTGCGCTACGGCAAAAACGCCACCTCTATTTTCATGAGCTTTATTATTATTAATGTGATCATGTCCGCCTTTATCTCGGCCACCACGGCAAAGGCAGCCATCCTGATGCCCATCTTCATGGTAGTGGCAGCGGTATACGGGGCAAAGGGGGGAAAAAACAGAAACAACTTCGGTAGGAATATCGTGTTGCAGAACCTTTTGTGCATCAACCTCTCTGCAGGGTGTTATGTGACAGGATCCGGTGCCAACCTGCTGGCCGCCTCCATCATTGCCGGAGCCGTTGGTGCGGATATATTCTTCCAGGATTGGCTTGTTGTGGCATTCCCTGTCTCTTTTGCCATGCTCTTTGTGGGATGGTTTCTGGGCACCCGGATCTTTTTCCCCCTGCCCCCCGAGGAGAGACTTCCCCAGGTGAAAGGCGGACTTGATACACTCAGGGAAGAACTTGCCAAGATGGGGCCGATTACAATAATGGAAATCAAATCCGTTATTATCTTCGTCACCATCCTGGCCATGTGGGCCACGGATAAATACCACGGAATCAGCCCTACTGCCGTTGCATTTGTGGGTGCCATCGTCGCCCTATACCCCAAAATCGGTATTGTCCGGTGGAATGATGTGGATATCCCCTGGCACCTTTTGATGTTTTCCGCAGGTGCCTATACTCTGGGTGCAGGTCTTAAGCTAACGGACCTGCCATCACTTGCAGTGAACGCAGGAGTCCAGGCCATCGGTCTGTCCCAGAACACCCCCTTCTGGGTATTTTATGTCCTGCTGACGGGAGGCATGCTATTTTCAGCCCTTATCTTCCAGTCAAAGACCATGAGAACCATGATCTTTGTGCCTATTGCCATCGGCATTGCCAACTCATTCGGATTCTCCGTGATGTCCCTGGCCCTTCCCGTGGCTATGCTCATCGAACATGTATACACCCTGCCCTTTAACAGTAAGCCGGCCCTGCTGCTCTATGCCACCGACCAGTACAGCCTCACCGACACCTTTAAATTCGGCTTTACCATGCTGGTCATTGCCTGGGGTGTGGTGGTCCTGATGGGAGAAACCTACTACAGATTCCTCGGATATACCCCCAACGGTGTTTTCGGACTTTTCTAATCTTAAAAAAACAATCATACTTACAATGCACTATAAACCAGGAGAAAGAATGACAGCCCATCGACTCAACCAGTATCTGATCGACGCCAAAACAGATATCAACTATAAATCCATCGACACCCTGGTCATGGGGAATGAAGCCTGCGACCTGGATTCCATGGCATCTGCCCTGGCCTTTGCATACACCCTGTCCTGCAGTAACAGAGAAAAAACCATCGTCCCTCTCATGCCCATTATCAGGGGTGACTTCAAACTGAGAACTGAAGCGGTCTATGTGTTTGACCAGGCAGGAATTGATCTGAACAACGTGATTTTTCTGGACGACATCAATCTGGAAAGACTGATGAAAAAGGTAAAGGGACTGGCACTGGTGGATCACAACAAGCTGTCCACCCCGTGCGAGCCATACGGAGACAAGGTATCAATTATCTTGGACCACCACAAAGATGAAGGGCTATATCCCCAGGCAGTCACAAAAGTCATAGAACCTGTGGGTTCCTGTGCCACATTGGTAGGAGAAGATTTAAGCAACCGCTGCCCGGAACTGGCAGAGGATTCCCATCTGGCCACCCTGCTCTGGGGCACCATCCTCCTGGACACTGTCAACCTGGCACCGGATGCAGGCCGCGTCACCCCCAAAGATGAGGCCGTTGCCAGCCCCCTCATGACATCCTGTTCCCTTGACGGAGACACCTTTTTCAGAGCCATCCAGAAGGCCAAATTTGATACTGATGATCTTGGCACCTTTGACCTGCTGCGCAAGGATTACAAGGAGTTTAAATTCAACAGCACCCGCTGCGGCATTGCCTCGGCCCTGCTGCCCATGGTCCTGTGGGACAAAAAAGACCCTGAACTCTGCCTCGGTTTTGAGACCTATGTCAAACGAAGAGACCTGGATGTTCTCATCTCCATGAACGCCTATACCGACCCTGAATTCAACCGGGATCTCGCGGTCTACTACGCAGACCCTGTCGAACACGAAAGACTGATCGACTTTCTCCAGGAAAAGGGACTTGAACTTACGGAAATAGATCTGGACAACCAGAAACCCTGCCTGGAAGGCAGAATCTCCTTCTACCGCCAGGGCAACCTGGGCATTTCCAGAAAAAAACTATCCCCAATGCTGGACGACTATTTCAGCAATTAACCCGGGCTAACCCAACCTCCTGCCGGGGCGTCTGAATTTAATCCCAAAAGCCAGACAGACGCCCTGGTTCCCCGCCTTCCCCCTTTTTTTATAGCAACGCTATTGGGTTTGTGTATTATATTCAATGATAAATCCATATGCATTGCCGGGAAACGGACTGTTATATGTGCCAAATTTATGTGGAAAATCTCCCCAATAACTCACGGGTTCATTAAGTTCACCATATGCAGCAACATTTTGATTACCATTCCCATTGTTGGGTTGATAATTGGGCCGTGGATCCCTGTCTTCTTTGACACCATCTTTGCACCAATTGTCGTA
>PIVQ01000973.1 GCA_003354055.1 Desulfobacteraceae bacterium
TCCGGGGAAAGCTGGAACTGATAGCCCGGGGCATAGGAGATTTTGTCCCAGTCAAAGTTGACAACACCGTCGGTCACCACCGGTACCATCGCATTGTTAATGGGAGAGACCAGCGTGGGAGAAAAGCCCATGCTATTGGCGTTATTCCGGTTGTTCCCCCTGAATCTCGGCCAGGCCGAGATGGAGGACGGCGCTTCGTTGTGCATGGAGCCGTCGAGAATCAGAACATCATTCCAGGTCACAGCGTATATAGTGCCGCTGTCCGTGATAACCGGACTTGGAGCCCAGAACGAGTCTCCTCCGGTATCATAGGTCCATCTCACGATATTGAGGGAAGGGGAGAGGCAGTACAGCTTACCGTCGGTTGAGCCGAAAATGACGTCGCCGTCATCAGTTACCACGGGGCCGGAATAAACTTCCCCACCTGTTGTGTATGTATCGTCCAGGCTTCCGTCATCCGGATCTATTGAATATAAATTGTGGTCGTCAGACCCCAGGTAAATGGTGCCGTCATTACCAATGGCCATTTTACCGGTGGGCTCACTTGCGGCGGAGCTCACTGTTGAGGTCCACTTCAAGCTGCCATCGGCCGGGTTATAAGCCCGGACAAGTCCGTCCAATACATAAATGGTACCGTCAGCCCCGATGGCCATGCCCTGGACGATTTCGGAGACATTGGCGGCGGAGTTGCGCCATTTAACGGTACCGTCCGGCCAGAAGGCGTAAAGGTCATTTGCCATGACGTAAATGGTACCGTCCGTAGCAATGACAGGGGTGCACTCAGCCCCTGTGCCCGTATCAAACTGGTGGGTCCATTTGAAGGTTGGGTCGGTTTGGTCGGGATTCACGGCATACAGATAACCGTTGCCGTCGTTGGTGCCGGTGGGGTCGGGGTCTATGGTTCCAAAATAGATGGTGCCGTCCGATCCGACGACAGGGGAATGTTTTTGGGCGCGTATAGTCCCTTCTATGGTAAGCTTCCAGTCAATATTCCCGAAAGAATCAATGGCAACCAGCTCGTTGTCCCGGGAGCTCATGTATATAGTTCCGTCAGGCCCGACAACAGGGTCTCCAACGACATGGCCATCTTGAGCCGTTACCCATCTCTGGGTGCCGTCGGGGTTAATGGCATAGAGTCTGTGACGATCATCGGCATCCGGATAGCTTACCGAGCTTTTTACCTGCACATAGACTGTACCACCTGCAGACATGGCCAGGTTATAGTACATGTCACCGTTCAGATCCACACTATGGTTCAGGGTAACCCCGAATGCGGGGGATCCCCCAGCCAACGCAAGGAAGACCAGAGAGATGAAAATGTGTTTCAGTTTTTTCCTAATGGACATACTTTTCATAGAAAATTCCTTTTTTCGATGCTATGATATTAAACGTTGACCAGGCTCTGAGGAACCTATCAGGGCCGGGCAAGCAATTACAGACATCGCTTTTTCTTCCTTGAAAAACGACGTAAGATCTCTGAGTAATAGAAGATATAAGGAAACCTGTCAATATTTACTAGCAACCCCATCAACATCTAACGATTTATTTAAGGTGATTGAGAATTGTCAGCCGATCCTAAGCTATTAGGCATTTTGATGATGCTGATAAATAAAAAGAAAGTTACAGCAAGGCAACTATCAGAATACTTCAAAGTTTCAGTTCGTACTATTCAAAGAGACATGGAGACGTTCTCTAAATCTTTAGAGAGAATCCCCTGTTCTCCTATTTGTTTTTTCTCATATCGTTTATAACCACTAAAGGTTTCAATCGTTTGGTCAAGCAATGATATTTTCCAAATTTTATCCATATTACGCTTTAATGCTATGTAAACTGTATTTGTTTCCGGATGAAATAACATAGAGCAATATGTTTTACAGCCTTTGTCTCTACAATATATTTTATCAAGCAGGGTGAACCCTTTTTCGATATTGAACCGGTCTATGTTTTTAGAAATATACTCATGGGCAATCTGATATCGTTCTGCCCCAACACCAACAGCTTCTTTGTAATTTTTCCCTACTAAAGTATGGTTACCAAAATTTGACATTATCAAAAAATTATTTTCAATGTTCGTTAAAATATTTCGAGAATTATTTGTTTCAGATACAAAGGCTCTCCCGGTTTTATCTGCAAAAAGATTGTGAAGGGAAGGTCCCTCATACTGAACAGCTGTTTTACTATTTATAAAATTTTGTGTGTCTTGAATATTTGTAAATTTTCCTAAACCATCATACTGATCTCCAATATGAATTTCATTGGGTCCTGTGCGCTCATAGCCCGTTATAAAGGGTTCGATTTCATGACACGCACAGAAAAGCCCATTGGTATTCATCCCACAAGTATTCGTAAAATAATCATCAGGTGTGCCATTCTTAATATACGGCTCATATAAAAAAGACATGTGA
>PIVQ01000222.1 GCA_003354055.1 Desulfobacteraceae bacterium
GTTTCCCTGAAAAACGGTTCATATAGGTTAGAAATCCCATGCCGGTCTGCTCTTCGTACAACTTTAACTCACCGGGCACATTGCCGATGCGTTGAAAAAGGGAAGGGGTTCCGGCATCCCGCCCAAAGAGCCTTACCCGGCCTTTTGTCGGCCGCAAAAGACCTAACATCAGCCGGATGGTTGTGGATTTTCCGGCACCGTTGGGGCCTAAAAATCCGAATATCTCCCCCTGGGGAATTTTAAGGTTCAGGTCCTCAATACCCCTGGCCTTACCGTAAAATTTTGACAAATCACTGATCTCGATAACGGATTTCATTGGACCCATCCTGCTGATAAAAGATGATATTTTATAGCCTTACTTAAGTGGAACGGAAAGTCAATATCCAATATTGACCCAGTATAAGAAGGGTTTAAAACGGATGGTTCAATGTAAACATATAGGATTGGTTCACAGGATCAAAATTACCTCCCAGGCGAAACTCCCGGTCAAGGATCTTGATCTGCTGGGTTTTGTTATACTTATGGGCGGCTGAGACGGAACCGTGGATATTGCCGGCGTAAAAGCCGGCTTCCACAAAGGTGATGATCCCGCCAAGAGCTGGATTGTCGTTGTTGAAGGATTCATAGGCCGCATACATGAGGCCAGCATTGAGGCAGAAGGTGATAAAGGCGTCCTTGTAGCGTTCGCAATAGAGGAAACCGCCGCCGGGGATAATGGCCAGGATGCCGGAGAGGGTCGGGTTTTTCCGGGGGGAAGCCCTGACCTGGTCAATGGCCTCAAGCTGATAGGCTACCCGGTTGTCCGATCTTCCTTCAGGGCTGATAAGGGTCAGGTATTTTTCTGCCTGATCCAGGCTGTCCGTGCCGAGATTCCGGGTTTCCCTGATATGGATTTTGGCCAGCTCAAGATATATCCGATCCCTTGTCTGCGGATCATCGGTGAGTTTTGAATAATTTTCCAGCACCAATTGGGCATAACCTGTGTTGCCCATGGCGGCAAAGGCCTTGCTCTGAAGAAAGTAGGCGTCCCGGGTAAATTCATCCTCTTCCCCGTTATAGAGAATGATCTTATTGAATCCCTGGGCAGCCTCATGATATTGCCCGGATTGGTACAGGGCTGCGGCTATCTTGAACTTCGCCTCGTGGGTCCTATGATCATCAGGGAAAAAATGGATAAACCGCTTAAACTCCACCTGGGCCGCCGTGTGATCTCCTGCCTGATACAGCCCGTCCGCATAGGAAAACTGGAGATTCGGGGTGATGACCATGCCGGGGGAGTCGGAGGCTTTGACGATGGGGACGTGGATCAGGAAAAGCATCAGGAGAAAAAAACAGGCATTTTTTCCGGTAAGGAATTTCATTTACTTACCTTCTCTTTATCAAACCACCAGAAATCATTGGCGCTTACCGGATCCGACACATAGGTGTGGTTGTTTCTCCGGATAATCGGGGAAATATTCACCTCATCCCTGCCGCAGCGGACCAGGCGGTCACAGGCCATGATCCATCCCATGACAGGGCCGTGCTTTTTCATGGCCCGGGCAGCATACTCCGAGCAGGACGGTGTCATGGGGCAGCGGGCGCCGTCCACGGCAGAGATATGGTCCTGGTAGAATCGGATGAAAATGTTTTTTTTGTCAGATGGGCCAGACGGGTCCGACGGGTCTGCCATGGCATGGCCGGGCAGAAGAAACAGGGCCGGGAGCAAAAAAGCCAGGGAAATAATCTGCCTATTCCTGGGTAACACGCAATACCTCCCGTATGGATGTAATCCCTTTAAACACCTTGGTCATCCCGTCCTGCCGCAGGGTGAGCATTCCCTTTTTCAAGGCCGCATCCCGGATTTTATTGGAGTCGGAGGTGGCCAGGATCAGGCTGTTGAGTTCATCATCCAGGTCCAGGATTTCAAATATGGCCTGGCGGCCGGAGTAGCCCGTGTTAAAGCATTCGGGACAGCCACGGGGTTTGAAAACGGTTTTCCCCACCCATTGGTGACCGTTGTTCCCCAGGGTGGAAACATCCTCGGCACTGAGCTCAAAGGATTCCCGGCAAAGGGGGCAGAGCACCCGGACCAGGCGCTGGGCAATGATGGTATTCACTGAAGAGGAAATCAGGTAGGGCTCCACCCCGAGATCGACCAGCCGGGTCACGGCACCGGCCGCATCATTGGTATGCAGGGTGGAAAAGACCAGATGGCCGGTGAGGGCGGACTGGATGGCAACGGAGGCGGTCTCGATATCCCGGATTTCCCCCACCAGGATGACATCCGGATCCTGGCGGACAATGGACCGCAGGCCCTTGGCAAAGGTCACCCCGGTTTTGGCGTTGACCTGGATCTGGCCGATGCCCATAAGGTTATACTCCACCGGATCCTCAATGGTGATAATGCTTTTATCCGGGGAGTTAATCTCGGATAATCCTGCATACAGGGTGGTGGTTTTTCCGCTGCCCGTGGGGCCTGTGACTAGCACAATACCGTTGGTCTGGCGGATAATGGTTTGAAGGCGGGAAAGGTTGGACTGTGTCATGCCGAACTCGGCAAGGGCCAGAAAATACCCGGATTTGTTAAGCAGCCGCATGACCAGGCGTTCCCCGAATCCAGTGGGCACAGTGGAGATTCGCAGATCGATTTCCTGGTCCCCGATCCTGACCTGGGCACGGCCGTCCTGCGGCACCCGTTTTTCCGCAATATTCATCCCGGCCATAACCTTTACCCTGGAGATCAGGGCTGACTGGACGCCTTTTGGCGGGGTGAGCATCTCATAAAGAATGCCGTCGATTCTGTACCGTATTTTCAGGCTGTCCTGGAAGGGTTCGATATGAACATCACTGGCCCCGGTCTTGGCCGCCTGGGAGATCATATGGTTGACCAGGCGGATCACCGGGGCATCACTGGTATCATCCAGAAGATCGGCGGTTTCGGTGATATCATCCAGAATCAGGAACTGCTGATCCTCCATATCTTCCACCAGTTGCCGGGCCTGGTCCTGGTCCTGGTCGTAAAAGGTATTGACGGCAGAGAAGATATCCTGTTTCGTGGCCAGGACAATATCATATTCGGTAAGTCCCAGCCGTGCGGCCAGATCATCAACCGGTCCGAGATCGCAGGGATCGTTGATGGCAATAACTGTCCTTTGTTCCGTAATAACGGGTACCAGGCAGCAGCGTTTGAGAAACTGCTGAGAGACGTCATGGGTCCAGTGGCCTTTTGCATTGGCGGTCTCAAGACCGCCCCCTGTTTCCGTGCCCTGAACAAGGTCCATGGCAAAGGTTTGGGCCATGGCCGCAAGAATGGTCATTTCCGGTACCAGCCGTGTCTTTACAGCCGCTTCAGTGATGTTGGTCCGGTCCCGGTTAAGGGCCTGGATCAGTTTTTCACGATCAGCCCCGGATAACGGGGTCATCCCAGCTATATTTTCAATGAGGTTCGTCAGCATATCAGGCCTTGTCCTGTTTAAGGCTTTTCCTTCTGCTCTTCTTCCGCAGGTTTTTCTTCCAGTGGTTTTTCAACCACCGGCTCATCATAATCCTCTCCGGACAGCTTCTTACTTATCCTATCCACCTTTTCATACAGGCTGACCTCTCCCTTTTGTATGGTGGCGTCGATTTCCTGCTTCTTTTTATCATAAAGATCAGTTGCCTCTTCCGGGCTTTTCACCACTCTGGGGGTGATAAAGACATAGAGGTTGGTCCGCTCTTCTCCTTCGTTCACGGTTTTAAAGGCCCAGCCGAGAACGGGCAGGCCGCCCAGGCAGGGGGTCTGGTTTTCCGTCCGGGTCATGCTTTCGTCAATGAGGCCGCCGATAACAACGGAGTGGGAATCTTCAACAATAATGGTGGTTTCGATCTGACGCTTCAGCGTGGTGGGCCGGTCGGAATTGGTGGTGTTCACCGAATCCAGTTTGGTCAGTTCCTGGAAAATATCCAGGCGGACCAGCCGCCCCTTGGAAATCTGGGGGGTGATTTTCAGGCTGATACCCACATCCTTGTATTCGTATGAGCTGTATGTTTCAGTGGCGGATTCCGCGGCAGACCGCGTCTGGTATGGTATATTCTTGCCCACGGTGATCACGGCTTCCTCGTTTTCAGTGGTGAGCAGCTGGGGCGTGGACAGGATATTTACATCCTTGTCCGACTGGAATGCGTCCACCACGGCCTGGATATTTGGAAATTCCACCCCGCCGACACTAAAACTCTTACCCAGGACCCCCAGGGAAAAGCCCTTGGGCAGGGTGTTCGAGGCAAGACCGCTTGTATTGGAATATCCGCTGTCACCGGTGCCTCCGAATCCCCCAAGTACCGCTCCGGCCCCGTCACTGATGCTCCCGGCGGCCTTCCACTCCGTACCGATGTTCAGTCCCCGGGTCACATTGACCTCCATGATCAGGCATTCGATGTAAACCATGGCTCTGGGGATATCCAGTTTTTTGATCACATCCTCCAGCACGGGATAATCCTCTTTTTCCGCCATGATGATCAGGGAGTTGGTGGCCTTGTCCGCATTGATATGAACCTTCTGGGACAGGATGGGGGCTTCCTTTTTCCCCGTAGTTGTTGTTTTCCCAGTCTGAGTGGGAATCTTCTGCAGTACCGCGACCATATCCTCGGCAATGGCATGTTCAAGGTAGTAAACCCTGATCCGCTCTTCCCCCTTGGGTACCTGCTGGTCCAGGATACCGATAAGCTTGATCACCCGCTGGGTTTCCACCTTGGAGGCCAGGAGGATAATGCTGTTGGTCCGTTCATCCGCCGTAAAATGGACCAACAGCTTTGAATCAATCTTGCCCTTTTCCCCTTTGACCCGGGCCGTGAACACCGTGGAAAGGGTTTTTACAAGCTTGCTGACATCTGCATTCCGCACCGGAATAATGGATATTTTTTTCCCGATATTGGGCACGTCAATGGTGCGGATGATTGTTAACAGCCGTTTGATGCTGGACAGGGTGGCCGTGACGATAAGCATATTGGTATCCCGGTAGGACAGGATGACACTGCCCTTGGGCAGGAGCGGGGCAAGCAGTCCTTTCAGCTCGTTCGCAGCCGCATACTCCAGGGGAATGAGCCGGGTCACCATCCGGTCCGCCGCAGCTTCCGGTCCGTCTATCAAGCGGGTATCGATATTGTCCGCCTTGGCATTGGGCGAGGGCAGAATTTTAATGACCGAGCCTGATTTCACCGTTGAAAATCCATGGATCTCCAGCACGGATTCAAATACCTGGTACGCCTCTTTGACTGAAATCTTGGTAGGGGAAATCACCGTAACATTGCCCTTGACCCGGTTGTCCATGACAAAGTTTTTTCCGGTGAGCTTGGAGATGAACTTAACAAATATTTTGATATCCACATTATCAAAATCAATGGATACATACTCCTTGTCCGACATGGGGGCTTCCTGCCCTAAGCCAGGTTGGGCAAAGATCAGGGCTGCGGCCAGGAAGAGGACGGCCAGGGCCTGAGTTAGGCGTTTGGGGAACTTAAGAACTTCGAATATCATGCATCAATCCTTTGCAGGCTGGGTAATAAAGGCCTGGGTTTCTCCGTTAAATACAACATCCTGGGACTGGCCCCGCCGCAGCAGGGAAATTTTTATATCAGGGTCTGAGTCCAGCCCTGCGGCAACCGTGTCAAGATCATCGGGGCTCGCAATCTCCATACCGTTGATGGTCTGGATGATATCCCCGTTTTTTAATCCCAGGGCCATGACATCGGAATTGGGCCGTACCCCGTAGACCAGTAAACCTGAAGGTTTTCCGTTTTTCAGATAAGGCCGGGTTTTCATGGTCCGGATCAGATCACCCGGGGCCTTGATCTCACCCTTGATGGGGAGCTTCATAGGCTTGAGCGGGATCATGGTATTCTGGGCCAGGGACTGGGAAAAGGGTCCCGGAGATTTTTTCTTGCTGCCGGTACTGGCCTCAAGAACCTGGTCTTTACCGTTCAGGGTCAGGATCACCCGGTTTCGAAAGATGGCCTTGATAGTTGCCCCCTGAACCTGGTCTCCGACACGGTACAGGTTCTGGTTCCGTTTGGCCTGGTCTTCTATAACGGCCCAGCAGTCCGATTCAATATTCCCAGCCACCGTGCCCCAGAGGGACAGCCTCAACTGGGTTTTTTCCAGCGTAGGCTTGACGTCAGAAGGTCCCGGTGCCTTGCCTGCGGCCGGCTTGTCCGTCAGCACCTTGAACAGGTTCCGCTGGACAATGGCCTTTTCCAGGTTCACGGTCGGTTTGCCTGATTTTACCTTGCCCTTATTCTGTGTTTTCGACGCAGGTGTCTGGTTGTTTTCTACATCTGAAACCGCTAAGGTTGCAGGCGGGGTCTGATAAGCCTCGTACAGCATTACCCCCTGCCAGGCCACAAGTGTCCCGAGTCCCAGATGGATCAGAAAAAAAAGCGCTTTCATGGTCCCCCCTCCTTTGCCACCAGGGTATGGGCCTCAATGGTGGCATCCAGCCGGTTCTTTTCCTTGCCTGATTTGCTCAGGGAAAGGGAGGCGATCCAGATGCCCGAGTCAGGGGATTCCACCTCCCGGATAAACCGGGTAAAGTCCCTGAGCACAATCTGTTTCAGCTTGAGTTTGACAATGGAAAGGGTAAAGGGGCTGTTGTCCAGCTCCCGGGTATGGGGCTTCATATAATCGATATTGCCCTTAACCCCGCTTTTTGCAGCCTTTCGGTCCAGAAAGGAGAACAGGGTAAAGCCTTTGTTCCGGTTTTGAATCATTCCCCTGGCACCGGAATGATCCGGGGCAAGGCTGAGATATTCTTTTTGGAGCAGGCGAATCCGGCTCAGGGAAATTTGTTCTGCCGCCAGCGTCTGTTCAAGATCGGCGCGTTTATCCCAGGCCGGCAGATAGATGAACTGGACAAGGATGAACAACAGGACCAGCACACCGCCGCCTATCACCGTCATTCTTTCCCTATAGGATAAATTGCCCATCTACATCTCCACTATGAATTTAAACCGGACCTGTTTTTTCTGATCCTTCTTTCCGGTTTTTCCTGCTTCCGCAGAGCTAATACTTACATTTTTAAAGCGGGGCGAGGCCTGGATCAGCCCCTTGATCTTGTCCACATCGTTAAAATTGTCAGTGGCCCCCGTAAGAATCAGCCGGCCGTGGTTTAATACCAGCCGGATGATCTCCATGTCAATGTTGGCAGGGATCCGGCCGGACAGATCGTTGAGAATGTTCATGACCCGGATATTGCCCTTGGTTTTTCCCTTGTTATCCCCGTTTCCGGATCTTGTTTTTTTTGCCTGCTTCACCTTGGATTCCATGAGGAGCAGCGGGGCTAAAACCTGGGTGGATCCGGCCTTTGGAAAGGTCTCTTTATAAACTGCCAGGGAGGCCTGCCGCACCTGCGCTACCTGCTCTTCCAGCAGAGCGCTCTGCCGGTAGAGCCCTGCCACCCCAAGGCCGAATGCCAGAATGACCATGACCAGGCAGGCCACCAGTTGTTTTTTGTATTGGGTAACAAATGAATCCGCCTTGTACGGGCCAATGCAGAAATTAAGGAGAAAAGGGGGGCGGCTGTCCGGGGTAATGGCGGAAGGGAAAGGGTCAGGGTCAATAAAGCCTATGGAGTGTTCAGCTTCCAAAAGGCTGTTGCGGATCCGGTCCGCCGTGTTACCTTCCAAATCAGGCCCCTGTACCACCACCGCTATCCCCGCAAAGGCCTCCTGTGCCAGTCCGGCCCGGAGGCCTGCTCCGGTCAGGGTTCTGTGAACCTCCCGGTCCAGATCATCCGTTTCCGGCACATTCGTGGGCAAAGACCTGACAATCAGCGGGCGTCCATCCATCATCAGCGTCAGCACAGTTTCCCGGTCTGCGATATGGATATGGAGCAAATTCTTTTGGTCCGTTTGCCCTGCCGCAAAGGCCACGGCCTGTGCATACCCCCTCGGGGTCACCACCCTCGGGCTTATCCCCATTGACGACAGGTCATCATAGATCTCCGCCATCCGTCCCTCAGGTATGGTGCCGGAGAAAATCAGATGAAGATTATCCTCAAACCTGAAATCCGACGGGCCAGCCGGCGGGGCCACCGGAACATGGAAATCCGTTAAGAAAGGGGCATCCGAATCAGGAAGGCAGGGGGCCAGTTCCAGAGGCAGCACCTGGCGGATCTTTTTGTCCTGGGTAAAGGGCAGGCTTGTATGGCGGAAGCTTATCCAGGACGGGGGAACCAGGACTACGGCATGACGGCAGTCCGAGATATCCGTGTCCTTTGCCAGCTGGTCCAGGGCAGTCCTGAACCGTGACATCTCCCCGGTTTGAGCGTCTTCCCTTTCCCCATCCGGTTGATCATTGTCCGGATCCTGAAAGGGCACGGAAAAGACCTGGTCCGGGAAGGCATCTCCCAGGCAGGCTAAAATGCCTGTGTCATTAATATCCAGGTATAGAAAGGGTGCTGCCATTTAGTTTTCCTTGGTGACCTGAAGTATCCTGCAGGACCATTTGCCGGACATCTTGTCCTTGGCCCGATGGATCAGGGCTGAAATACCCGACCGGGCTGAGTTATCGGTTGACCACCAGGACCTGACACGAAACAGATCACTCTCATATCGGATAGAGCGGTCAAATGCCTGTTTTTCCTTTTCTGACAGTTCTATAACCTGTGACACCCACCCCTTGTCAAGGGCATTGGTAAAAACGCCGTCATCTTCAGCTCCTTCTTCCCTGAAAGCCACAAGCTCCCCGGCCTGATCCTGCGCGTTGAGAGGCAAAAGCGCCCGGATGACTTCCTCAGGTGCCGTATTAATATTCACCTTTCCCGTATACCCGTATCTGTCCTGGGCTGCCGCATCCGTATCCAGGCCGTGAACCGTGATGACCGTTTCCGGGATAATGGGTTGGAACTCCTCGTCCTCGTCATCTTCCGGATCCGGCTTGAACAGCGCAGGTGTTATGCCTTTGACCAGGAAGATCTCTGAAATATGGGTAAATGGGCCGTTGGCGCACGGATAGGGAATGTCCAGGGAGAGATAATAGTCGGATTCAGCCCCGGTCAGCCCTGTGACTGCCTCATCATCCCTGTCGTCCAGCCAGTCCTGAAGGCTGTTTATGAGTTCCACAGGTTCCTGGTCTCCGTCCAGCGTCTCGAAAAAGGTTTCCCAGATTTTAACCTGATCGGGATTGGCCTCCCGCCCGGGATACTGCTTGATCAGGGCATTGATCTGAAGCTTTCCCAGTTCGTCGGTGATCTCTATCCCCATGGTCTTACTGTCATACCCCATGGCCTCAACCGCTTTAGCCAGCTGCTCCGGTCTCGCCCAGTCTTCCTGAACCGAGTCGATATCCGAGGCTGCCCCGTCCTCGGCCAGCAGCGCCATGGCCAGATGAATTCCTGCCATGGCCTTTTCCCGGGCCAGGAAACGGTCTGCCGCATTGCCCGTAGCCATGGCGGACTCCCCTGTGGTCCTGGCCAGCTGGAGGGCTGCCACCAAAAGGACGGAAATCACGGCCAGCACCACCAGCAACGCCATGCCTGATTCATTATTTTTCAGGAGTTTCATTTGTCCACCTCCCTGTTCACAGACAGGGACGCCGTGGCTCTGATCTCTCGTTTATCCTCTTCTTTACCTAAAGTAATGCGGATATCCACCCTGGCAGGCAGGGCAAATCCACTATCCTCGTCAAGGGAGTCCCATCCCTCATGCTCCTCACCCTCTATGTCAAAAAAGACCAGGTCAAATCCCTGGATATCCCTGATCAGTACCGGATCGGAGCAGGGATTTGCCTCCCATTCTTCATCAAAGAGAAAGGCGGGCTGATCCGCACGGTGAAGATCCAGACGCTCTCCATGGGCATGGACATAATAGGTGATGCGGGTAATCCCGGGAGACATCCCCTGGGGGGAGGCAAACTGAACAGGGCTCAGGCTG
>PIVQ01001835.1 GCA_003354055.1 Desulfobacteraceae bacterium
CATTTAAGGAAGAATAGGATCTCATTTAGTTAAAATATTAATTTACCAATTGACCATTTCGTTATTGTTATTTCTTCATATGGTATTATTAATTAATTGGATACCTTTTAAAGATAATAATATAGTAAGTATATAATATAGTTATAAAGTAATATAAGAATAAGAATATATTAATTAGTTATTTTTTAAAAATCAAATAAAAAATAACATAGATTAGATTTCTAAGTCTTAATATTCTATTCTATTTATGTCTTTAATTATAGTTATTCTTTTAATATTCTTACTTTATCTAGAAATTCAATCAACAACATTAATTCTAGCTACATCTTTATCTTTGAGTTAAATTATTGTTTTGTAAGTATATAATAATCATAAAATTACAAATTAAATTACATATTTGCATTGTTGAAATAGAAAATAACACATTATTCTTTATTGCTTTCTCTTTTAAAAGTATCCATATCCAAATCCAATATCTTCGTATTAAGATTCTATAAATACACATAATCTTAGATAAATAGCTTTTCCTCTTCTTATAATGGCACTATCTCTTCTTACTTGAGAAATATATAACCAATTGTA
>PIVQ01000223.1 GCA_003354055.1 Desulfobacteraceae bacterium
CCCCTGGCGGTAATCGCATACGAGGCCATCGTTCAACGGATCATCAGCCTGGAATACCAGCCCAGCCAGCACCTGGAAGAAAGCCAGCTCATGGAAGACCTCGGCATCGGGCGAACGCCGATCCGGGAAGCTCTAGTCCGCCTCCAGGGGGAAAAAATGGTGGAGTCCCATCCCAACAAGGGAGTGATTGTGCGCCCCATAACCCTGCAGAACACCAAGGCCATGTTCGAGTCCATGAGCATATTTGAATTCGGGGTGGCAGATATCGCCGCAACCAAAAACTGCTCCCTGGCTATTCAAAAGATGAAGGAGAGAAACAAAATTATAGAGACAACCGTCCGCGAAGGTGACCTCCTGGGAATGGTGGAGGCCAACCATAAGTTTCACATGGACTTTGCCGGGGCTTCACAGAATGAATTCCTCATCCGGGCCACCCATGATGTGAGAAACGAGGCCAAGCGCCTCTCCTACCTGTCGTTCAACATGGAGATCGATCCGAACCAGAGCCTTGACAGCCACTACGATGATGTTGTGGCAGAGCACGAAAAGATGATTTCCCTGCTTGAGGCAAAAGACATTACAGGCCTGAAGCAACTGCTTCAGGAGCACATCGACACCTTCAGGAAACGGATTATCCACTTCATGGTGTCCTGATTCCTGAGCCCGCACAAAAGAACAAAAGGAGAACAAATGAAAACCATCGACCTGAACTGCGATATGGGAGAGAGCTTCGGCAATTACACCATCGGCATGGACGACGAGGTCATGCCTTATATCACCTCGGCCAATATCGCCTGCGGCTGGCATGCGGGAGATCCCCTGGTCATGGATGCCACCGTCCGGGCGGCCAAAATCCACGGCGTTGGAGCGGGCGCCCATCCCGGATACCCGGATCTTCTGGGTTTCGGCCGCAGGAAGATGAATCTTTCCCCCGAAGAGATCAAGCAATACCTGATTTACCAAATCGGTGCCCTTCAGGCATTCTGCCGGGTCCACGGGGTAACGCTTCAGCACGTCAAACCTCACGGCGCCCTGTACCTGGATGCCGTGGAAACCCCGGAGACGGCCCGGGCCGTAGCCGAGGCCATCATGAGCCTGGATCCAACCCTGCGGTTTGTTGCCCTGGCCGGAAAAAAGGGGGAGACCATGCGACGAATGGGGGAGGAACTGGGACTGAAGGTGGTGTTTGAAGCCTTCCCGGACCGGGCCTACACACAGGAAGGCACCCTGGTGCCGCGGAGCCGGCCCGGCGCAGTGATCAGCGATCCGAAAGAAGTGGCAGACCGCGCTCTGGATATGGCACGGGGTTTTGTCATTGCCAATGACGGCTCCCGCATCGACCTTGACGTCCAGACACTTTGCGTCCACGGGGACAACCAAAAGGCGGTCAACCTGGTGAAGGAAATCCGCACCCGACTTGAAGCGGACGGGCTCACCGTGGCCCCCATGGCCGGAACAACCGAGTAGCTATTGAACCCGGCACAAAACTCAACAGAAGACAAAAATATTTAAAATATACTTGACATCTAACTTACATATATGCCAAGTATATTTCATTCTTTACTGTAATTATTGACAAAAAAGGAGGTCAGACAGGCAGATGACCCAGGCGACAAGTCCATTTTACGATACCCCGATATTCCGGCTGGCCGGGGACCGGGGACTCCTGATGGAATTCGGCAATGTCATAGATCCTAAGATCAATGCCAGGATCCGAGGCATAGTAGTCCGGCTGTCCGAAGACCTGCCGTCAGGGGTGGAAGAGATTATCCCCACCTACTGCGCCGTGATCCTGGTCTACGACCCCATGACCACAGATCCTGCAACCCTTATCCCAAATCTCACCGCCCTGAATACGGAACTTACCGCACAGCCCCTGCCCGCCCCCGACATTGTCGAACTGCCGGTATGCTACCATCCGGACTTAGGTCCCGACCTGGCACATGTGGCCAAGGTACACGACCTCACACCCGAAGAAGTGGTGGAGATTCATACGACCCCCCTTTACCCCATTTACATGATCGGTTTTACCCCGGGATTCCCCTTTCTGGGAGGCCTTCCGGAACAACTCCATACCCCGAGGCTCAGTTCGCCCCGCACCCATGTGCCGGCCGGCTCCGTGGGAATAGCCAACAACCAGACAGGGATCTATCCCATTGCCAGCCCCGGCGGCTGGCAGCTCATCGGGCAGTGCCCGGTCAAACTCTTTGATCCCCACAGGGAAGATCCCATCCTCCTTACGGCAGGAAGCCTGCTGAAGTTCAACGCCATATCCCTGGACGAATTTCGGAAACTACGGAGGGAAACCTCATGAACGCACTTAAGATAATTTCTCCCGGCCCCTTTACCACGGTCCAGGACCGGGGACGGTTCGGGTTCCAGTCACTGGGCGTACCGCCCTGCGGCATGCTTGACGCTTGGGCTGGCGGTCTTGCCAACCTGCTGGTGGGCAATGAACCTGATGCGGCCGTGCTGGAGTTCACCTTCATGGGCGGGCAGATGGAAGCCCTGGACGAATTCTGCATAACGGTGACGGGCGGCGAAATGGAACTGACCATCAACGGCATCACCTGCGATGTCTGGGCCACCCATATGGTGCGACCAGGGGATATAATTCAACTCGGCCCTGTCCGGAGCGGCTGCAGAACTTACCTGGCCGTCACCGGCGGTATCCATGTCCCCGAAGTCATGGGCAGCAGGTCTACCTATACCGGTGCGGCCATCGGCGGGCTGGACGGCAGGATACTGGCCGCCGGAGATACACTTGAACGCGGGCAAGGGGAGATCCCTGAACATCCAAGGGCGCTACCTGAAGAGTGGATTCCCGAATACCTATCCGGCGGGTCCAACGGGTCCGAGATTGTACTCCGGGCCATACCCGGGCCCCAGGATGCCTATTTCGAGCCAGAGACCTTTTTCGACATTTCCTTTACCGCCACCGACAAGGCCAACCGCATGGGCTACCGCCTCAAGGGTCCTGCCGTGGTACGGAAACCGGGAAAGCCCAAAAGCATCATCTCCGAGCCCAGTCTGCCCGGCGGGGTTCAGATCCCGGAGGATGGCCAGCCCATTATCCTGCTGGCCGAACAGACCGTGGGCGGATATGCCAAAATCGCCACGGTGATCTCTTCGGATATTCCCAAGCTGGCCCAGGCCGTCCCGGGCGACCGGATCCGGTTTGAAGCCGTCACCCTGGGCCGGGCCCATGATATTTACCGGCGAAGGACAGCCCTCTTCAGGGAAATGGACAAGGCAGACCTTGGGATGAAAACATACGCGGCCATGGGGGAAGCATTTTTCAGCGACCCCGTATTCAGGCGGCGGATGGAAAGATACATGATTCAGATTTAAAAAAAAAGGAGAAAGGATGCCCGGCACAGGTGAAAGCGCCGGGAAAGGAACCAAAACGCAAGCCATATTAACCCAAATTAAGAAGGAGTATTTCAAATGCGTGTACTGAAAAACATCTTAACCGTCACCGTCATCATGATGATGGCAGCCGCCCCTGCATGGGCCGGAAAAGCCATGAAGCTGGATCTGAACGCCATTTACGGATCCACCAGTTTCCACACCGTAGGGGCCATGGATTTCGCGGCCCTTGCTAAAAAGTACTCTGACGGCAATGTGGTTATCACGGTTCACCCCGGCGGCAGCCTGGGATTCAAAGGCCCTGAACTCTTAAAGTCGGTCAAAGACGCCCAACTGCCCATGAGCGACATTCTAATGGGCGTGGTTTCAGGCTCCGAACATGTTTTTGGCTTAAGCTCCCTGCCCCGGCTGGCAGGTTCCTTCGAACAGGCGAGGACGCTCTACAACGACGCCAAACCCCTTTATGAAAAAGCCGCTTCCAAATGGAACCAGAAGTTTCTCTATGCAGCGCCCTGGCCTCCTTCCGGACTGGTCACTGAAAAAAGCGTTGCCTCTTCCTCCGACATCAAGGGCCTGAAGACCAGGACCTACGACAAGAACGGCGCCAATTTCTTAAGGGAACTTGGCGGCTCCCCCCTCTCCCTGCCCTGGGGCGAGGTGTACTCTTCGCTGAGAACCGGGATGATCGACTCCGTCCTGACCTCAGCCGAGTCCACCAAAAACGGCAAGTTCTGGGAAGTCCTCGAGCATTTCACCAGCATCAACTACGCCTTCCCCCTGAACATGGTTACCGTGAACATGGACTACTGGAAAGCCATGTCTAAGGCACAGCAGGACGCCATCCTTAAGGCGGCGGGCGAAACAGAAGCCAACCAGTGGGCACGCTCCGAAGCCAAAACCACGGAAGCCCTGAACATTATCAAGAAAAACGGGTTCACCATTGCCGATCCCGACGCTGCCCTGTCTGCTGAGATGGACAAAGCTGCAGCCCTCATTGTTGAGGAATTTGCGGCAAAGGCAGATGCGCCAACCCGCGCCCTGCTTGAAAAGTACACCAAATGAAGACATTCATCCGCATGATAGACAGGCTCTCCCTCGGGGGGGCCTTTCTGTCCGCCATTTTGATGCTGCTCATCGTTGTGCTGATCGCGGTGGAAATCCTGTTAAGGTCAGTCTTTAACACCTCCACCCTGATCTCGGACGAGTACAACGCCTATTTTTTTGTGGGGGTGGTGTTGCTGGGCCTGGCCTTTACCCTGAGGGAAGAGGGCCACATCAGAATCACCCTGCTCACCTCGGTGCTGGGGAAACGCGGTCAGGCCGTCCTCGACGTCCTGGCCACGGTCATGGCCGTTGCCGTGACTACCTTTGCCCTTTACTATGCCTCTGCCATGGTCTATGACTCCTGGCAGTTGGGCATGCTGGCCGACTCCATATCAGAAACCCCCATTTACCTTTCCCAGATGGCTATCCCCGTGGGCCTTGCCCTGTTTGATCTCCAGCTGGTGTCGAGGCTGTTAAAGAAGAGGTTCCTATGATTTCAGATCCCTTAATTATGTCGGTGGTGCTGTTCGGCTTTATGTTCCTGTGCCTGTTCTTAGGCCTGTGGATCGGATTTTCCCTGCTGTGCACCGGGATATTCGGCATGCTGGTATTTGACCTGAATCTGCCGCCGGTCATTTCGGTCTGGGACAAAATCGGCGGGCTTCTGGCCAACTCCATCTACAACTCCACCAACTCCTGGTCCCTGACCGCGCTGCCCCTGTTTATCCTCATGGGGGAGATCCTCTACCGGACCGCCATCTCCACCAAGCTGCTCAACGGCCTTTTGCCCTGGCTGTCCGGAATACCGGGAAGGCTTTTGCACATCAACGTCTTTGCCTGTTCCCTGTTCGCGGCCGTGTCCGGCTCCAGCGCAGCCACCACAGCCACCGTCGGCAAAATCACCCTGGATGAACTGTCCAAACGGGGGTACAGCAAGTCCCTGGCCATCGGCTCGCTGGCCGGCGCCGGTACCCTGGGCTTTCTCATCCCGCCCAGCCTGATCATGATCATTTACGGAATTCTGTCCGACACCTCCATCGGCAAACTGTTCATCTCCGGGGTAATCCCGGGCCTGCTCCTGGCCAGCTCCTACTCCCTGTACATCATGGCAGTCTCCCTGATCGACCCGTCTGTGGTGCCTGATAAAACCGAAACCTTTACCATGAAGGAGAAACTCCGGTCCCTGAAGGAACTCATGCCGATCCTGGGGCTGATCTTCGCCGTTCTCGGCGGGATCTACATGGGGCTGACCACCCCGACTGAAGCCGCCGCCATCGGCGTGATCGGCGCCCTCGTCCTGGCGATTGCCTTTAAAAACCTGACCTGGGAGAACTTCAGGGAGGCCCTGGTCAACGCGGTCAAAACCACCTGCATGATCTGCTTCATCATCCTGTCCGCCTCGTTTCTGTCACAGATCGTAGGGTTTGTGGGCATTGCCAGAGCCCTCTCCGTATACATCGCCGGCCTGGGCCTATCCCCCTACCTGCTGATCTTCGTCATCGGCCTGATGTACATTCTGCTCGGCATGATGCTGGACGGCATCTCCATCGTGGTCATGACCCTGCCCATCGTGCTCCCCATTGTGGTGGCCGCTGGTTTTGATCCCCTCTGGTTCGGCATCTTCCTGGTTTTCATGGTGGAACTGTCCCAGATCACCCCGCCCGTCGGCTTCTCCATCTTCGTGATTCAGGGGATTTCCGATGAAAAGGTGAGCACCATCCTCAAAGCCACCCTCCCGTTCTTCATTATCATGGTATTGATGGTGATCTTTGTCACCCTGTTTCCGGAAGTGGTCTCCTACCTGCCGAATAAGATGGTGCAGTAGAACATTAACCCGTAAATCCCCCCGGGAAAAAACCTCCGGGGGGATTTATAAAAAAAAGTGCTGCAAACAAGAAATTACCCTAAACAAAGGAGAACGTTTATGAAACGAATCACTATCGCATTGGTCATGGCAGTTTTGTTCACTATTCCGGCATGGGCTGATAATTTTAAGTTCGTATCACTGGAATATCCGCCTTTGGAATTTAAAGGTTCAAACGGTGAGGCACAGGGAATTGCCGTCGACATTGTAACCCAAATCATGACCAATCTCGGTCATACAATTGATATTAAAATCTACCCATGGGCCAGATCCTTGGATATGACTAAAGAAGGACGTGCAGATGCGATTTTTACGGCATTTAAGAACCCTGAAAGAGAAACCTTTCTGGATTATTCAAAAAATGTTCTGGTACCCCAGATTGTCTCTTTTTATGTCCTCAAAGACAGTGACATCACCTATGATGGTGATTTGATGAAACTCAAAGACAAAAAAATCGGTGTTCTAAATACCATCAGCTATGGGAAAAAATTCGGCGCAGTAAGAGAACAACTGAAGACTGCTGTGGTTCAAAACCTTGAAAGCAATTTTAAAAAGCTGAAAGCTAAAAGAGTCGATTTGGTGATCAGTAATATATACATGGGAGATACCACAATTAAAGAAATGGGACTGCAGGGCGAATTTAAAAAGCTGTCACCCGTAGTCCAGTCTGTGGACAGTTTTATTGCGTTTTCAAAGGCGAAAGGCCTGGCTTCACTCAGGGACAAATTTGATATTGAGCTGGGAAAAATGATAGCCGACGGCACCTACGACAAAATCATGGCCAAATACGGTGTAAACAAATAATTTTTCTATGCCATTCTCCATTATCATGGTGCTGATGGTGATCTTTGTAACCCTGTTTCCGGAAGTGGTGTCCTACCTGCCGGATAAGATGGTGCAGTAGGACACGGGACCCGTCAAATCCAAATCTCTCCGGAGAAAAACCTCCGGGGGGATTTTGGGTTACGGATTTGTAAAACAAAAGTGCCAGTCATAAAGAAGATTGCCTTGCCCTCCTGAATCTGGTACGCCTGAAAAACAATGATAACAAGTAAGTTGATTATACTGGTTTGCCTGCTGTACGCCATGCCCATTTGTGCTCAGGACCTGTCCGGAGAAACGATAAACATCTGCGATGATGGCGGGGAATGGCCACCCTATACCTTTTACAAACGGACTTCGTCAGGGAAGAGAACAGAAAACGTCACGGGGTTTTCCGTTGATCTGATTCAGAAGATCCTGACCGGTAGAGGAATCTCGTTCAACCTGAAGCTTGTGCCCTGGAAGCGATGTTTAAGAGGGGTAAAAAAAGGACGCCCTTTTCAAATGGCACTCAATGCCTCCTTCAGCCACCAAAGAAATGCAGACTATTACATGACCCGCCCCTACTATCACACCACCAACTACTATTTTTATTCAAACAAGGTTTATCCAGAAGGACTCAATATAACATCCGTAGATGATTTGCAGAGGTACCGGGTTTGCGGCCTTCTCGGATACAATTACGAAACATACGGCTTTTCGGACGGCACCATGGATCAGGGCGCAAAAACCTTTCCTGCCCTGATCAGCAAACTGCATGAAAAACGCTGCTCCCTTTTCTTAGAAAAGTATGAGATCCTTGCAGGGTTCATGACCATTGGCGAGCCCCTGCTTTCCGACCCGGACCTGTCCTGGAAGCAGGTGCCCGGAATGCCTCCCACCCGATTTCACATGCTCATATCAAAAGACATTCCCTTTGGTAAAGACCTGCAGGAATTAATCAATCGATCCATCGAAAAAATGACAACCTCAGGCGAACTCAACCGGATGCTGAAAAGCTATATTCCCTGACACCAATACTGCAGGGTTAAAAAAAGTATTGAATACCCAGATCCGAATTTCATATAATCTACCAGTCAATCACATAAATTAATCTGGTTTGCGAGGTGTCCCATGTTTGCAAAACAAGTGATGAACACCCGGTTTCATTTTCTTCGTCCGCAGCAGTCAATCGTTGAAGCGATCCAATTATTTAAAGTTGCCGGTAAAAAAGAAGATAAAAAGATTTTCGGTATGATGGTTATTGATGATGACCGGCTGGTAGGAATGCTGTCCATGTTTGATATCCTGTTATATATCCAGCCCAAGCACATTGGAATACTTGGGGAGATTGAGGATATCTCGCTGGACCCCCTATTTAAGAATCTGCTCAGCCGGGTGAAGAAGGTCCGGGTGGAAGACCTGATGTCCACCATTCTTGTGTCAGTAGCACCAGATACTCATGTCCTGGTCGTCATGGACACTATGATCAAAAAACATGTCAGACGGCTGCCAGTGGTCGATAACCACAAAGTGGTCGGAATTTTGTACCGGTCAGACCTGTTTAATTATTTAATGGGCGAAATAATAGAAGACAAATAAAACCATGCCTGTATTTAAAACGCGCAATGTGGTTCAGGGGATAACAGTCAGAGAGGCTATGCAGCGGCAAGTAGTTCAGTTGCCGGCGAAAACCCCTATCCGGCATTGCATCAGCCACATTATCAAATTCAAGGCCAATGCCGTGATGGTGACCGATCCTGACGACAAACCGCAAGGCGTGGTGTCAAAGACCGACATCATGGGGGCGTTTTATGCAGGGATCCCCGTAGATACCCGGATTTCAGACATCATGGTGGGGCCGCCCTATGTCTGTTCTGCAGAAGATAACCTGGAAACAGCCATTGATCAGATGCAGACTCTTGGCATCCACCAGATATATGTCCAATCCGTGACAGCTAAGGATATTGAAGGCCAGGTGGCCTATTCAGATATCGTGGGCCTGCTCTACCGCTATTGCAGACGCTGCGTTAAAAGCGGGAGGTGTGCCAAAATGTTTGCAGACAAGGGCATCCCCCGGCTCATTGCAGCAGATGTCATGACCTACAATGTGACCTCCTGTGATGGGGTCCTGCCCATCACCGAAGTCATTGAAATCCTGTCGGCAAGGAAATTAGGAGCGATTCTTGTAACTAATAAAGGTGATTCCTCTCTGGGTATTGTTTCCAAAACAGATCTGCTGCTGGCCTATATTCGGGATACACGTCTTGACGCGCCAGCCCACACCATCATGAATTCACCGGTGACCTGTTGCCAGGCTGACATCCTGCTGTCCGATGCCATACAGCAGATGTTATTATACGATATCCAGCGGATATTTGTAACAGACGAAAACAACGGCCCGGTTACAGGAGTACTGTCCCTTTCCGATGCCACCCGGTTCAGATCCGGCACCTGTCGGGCATGTGGTGCCGGACGGATTCTGGACAATTCATAGCCTATTCAGTTGCCGCGGCGAGCCAGCGCCAGACCGACCCCGGCCAGGACCATCAATCCGCCCGCTGTCCGAAAGACGGATTGAAAGGCCCGCTGACTCTTCAAAAGACCTCTTACATTTCCAGCGACCAATGCCCAAACCGATGTTACGGTGAAAGTGATCACCAAAAATGTCGGAACAATAAAAGCAAATTGTAATCCAAGAGGGCGCGCCGCATCGATGAATTGAGGCAGAAATGCTGCAATGAAGATCAAGCTCTTGGGGTTGGGGATCGTGATAACCACCCCCTGAACAAATAGATTTGT
>PIVQ01001836.1 GCA_003354055.1 Desulfobacteraceae bacterium
CCCACTTTATATTCTGCATAAAATACAGTAATCGATTGAATCAAAATAGGAACTCAGCTATGGTTTGTTTATCAATAAAAAGAAATAAAAAAACGAGTTAATCTACAGGCTCGTTATATGCTAGGAGGTATATGAGTCTTTATGGTCTAATTATAATGATTCTCTTAGGGGGCATTTTTATATTTACACTCAAAAATCTAGTGCAATTAAAATTTAAAGAATCAAATTTAATCGAAAAAGCACGAAACTTAAGGAACTTTCTTTTTGGTTTTATTGCATTTGTATGTATCTTTTTCTTAACAGGGAAATTTTCAAAAGAGTTAGGTATAAAAACATCATGTAATTCATTTCAGCAACAACATCATCCTGAAAAATGTGAAGTTGAAAAAGAGTGAAATAGCATATAACAAGTCGCTACACACAGAAATTTTACTCGCTTCGCTCCCAAAATTCTGGTGAGCGAGGCGTTACAAGTCAAAGGAGTAAACCTTGAAGTATTTCCTATCATATCTCGCTGGTGTTTTTTCAACGCTGGCTGTGGGTGCACTTATAGCCTATTCAAACGGTGATACTGGTCCCGAT
>PIVQ01000224.1 GCA_003354055.1 Desulfobacteraceae bacterium
TCTACTATTTGTGCGAATTTTTAAGTGGTGTCCTGACCCATGGATGGGTTCCGGACCTGGCCGGTCACAGCCTGGACCTAGTGCCTTTGGATTATGTGGCAGATCTGATCTGCTGGGCAAGTACAAGGGAAAAAGGCCTACCCCATGTGCTTCATACCTGTTCAGGAAAAAATGGCAGTATCCCCCTGGATACCCTTGGACCTTTGGTCCGAAAAACATTCCGGAGCCACGGCCGAAAATTACCCAGATGCCGAAAGGTGTCTGCCCGGACTTTTGCCATGCTGGCAAAGACGCTGAAAGCCTGTGCCCCGAAACCTGCCGGACGGCAGCTTGCCACCCTTCCCATGTTTCTGAGCTATCTTTCCACCCCTCAGTATTTTTCCAATTCACACACTTTGGAACTTGCAGACCGGGCCGGTATTTCACTGCCCGATTGCAAGAGCTATCTGCCGGGAGTATTGAAATTTTATCTGGATAGGGACAGCCACCTGCTGTGACCAAAGATTGAGACTGGCCGCTGGTAGAGATTATCAAGCGGCCAGCCTCATGCTCCCTACATCAATGCCTGGAATCGGTCCATGAACCCTGCCGACGGCCGGTCAAAATAGATCCCGGTATTTTTTCCAGGCGTCATTCCCCGGATAAACAGATAAAAGACGCCGCCAAAATGCGTATCATAATCATAGCCCGTAAGACGCATCTTCAAATACCGGTCAAGTGCCACCAGATAGATATGGTACTGAAGGATATAATCATGGCCTGTCATGGCATGGATAAGGGCGTCAGGGGTGTAATCCCCGTATACCGGCCCCAGAAAGTTGGATTTATAATCCAGGATATACCACTTGTTGTCATGGCAGGCCACAAGATCGACAAACCCCTTGATAAATCCTTTGAACGGCGGCACACTCATACCGGCCAGCCGTTTGGCGTACGACGCATTGCAGGATTCGGATTCAAACAGGGCAATCAGGCCGGGCAGGTCAAACCGGCTGAGATCAAAGCAGAATTCCAACTCCACAAACCGCTGGCCCATGGAAATATCCTTTAGACGGAATCCATCCGAAAGGTCTGTTTCCAGGGAGGTCTTCAGAATATCATCCACTGCCCCGACCGCGGCTTTTTTTAGTCCCATGCCGCTGAATCCGTATTGATCCAGATTCAAAGAAACAGCCGGATCAATGGTGGCGGCATCGATAAAATCAATGTCTTCAAATACAGAATGAAAGAAGTCCCCTGCCCCGGCCCCTTTTGGAAAGGTCGCAAGAAGGATGGGGTCTTCTTTTTCCGACAGAGCACTTCCCATTTCAGGCCGGGGTTCCGACGTAACAGCTGTCTGGTTGGCAATGATGGCCGAATAGCTGGAGATCCGCCAGTCAATGTCGATCTTCCGGTTCAGGGATAGAGGAGCCAGATCTTCTCTGGGGGGATTCTGCGATGCATACAGATCCAAAGCAGGTACTTCAGACGGACTTATGATATCAATCAAGCCCTTTCCCCGGTCGGCAAGGCGGGTAAGGTCCCGGATCAAAGAATCGTCATCACCACACCCTTCAGGATGAAGCAGCCTTCCCAGAGCAGAAGACGCCACTCCGGAAAATCCCCCCCAGTACACCCGGCACATGGCAGAGGCCCGGGTCAGCGCCACATAGAGCAATCGCATCTCCTCGGCATCCTGTTCTTCATTCATCAGCTTTCCGGCCCTGTCGATATCCTCAGACCCCAGATCAAGACAGAAGCCGTAGGCTTTGTCCGGATCATGAAAAAGGGCAGGCCCTTTTGCTCCCCTGTATCCTGAACGACCGGCCCATAGATAGGGGAGAAACACCACCGGATACTCCAGGCCTTTGCTTTTGTGAATGGTTACGATGGCCACGGCCCGGGCATCGCTTTCCAGGCGGAGTTCATCAGCGCTCTCTTCACGGGTCTCTTTAATCAATTGGTTTTGATACCATTTCAAAAGATAGGGCCTGGACAACTGCCGGTGAAGCACTGCCTGGGACAAAAGTTCAATCAAATGGTAAAAATTGGTCAATGCCCGTTCAGACAAAAAGCCACAGGGCGCAGGCGTTACATCCTCATCGTGGAAAAGCCGGGATACCACGGAGACAAATCCCTTTTCCTCCCAGAGGTCGTGGTATGCCCGGAACCGGTCCTGCCATTGAAAGGTCACGGCCTCATCCCGGTCCATATCTTTAAGCATATCCGCATTCCACCCGTATACGGACGAAACCAGTGCTGCTTTAAGCCGTCCTATGCGGCCTGGCTGGTCCACGGCCGCCAGGATATCAAAAAGTTCAACCGCTTCCACCGAGTCAAACACGGAACCGGTTTTCGATAAAAACGAAGGAATATTGACCTGTGACAGGGCCTGATGAACGGCCTCAGCCTGGGCATTGGTCCGAACCAATACGGCCATGTCGCCTGGAGAAATATCATAGGTTATTTGCCGGGTGCTGTCGGAATCAGCAAACCCTACAGCATCGGGGGCACCTTCCCCCTGACCGTCTGCCGCCCTGGCCCCGGCGCTAAGGATGGAAAGCATGTCCCGGGCCAGAATTTGAGGAATTACATTCAAGGCTGCGGCCTTTTTCACAAAGCCGCTTCGATCCGTTGCAAGTCCCTCCCTTTCCACCACTGAGATACTCATGGGGGGCAGATATGTTTTCCCGTTGGAAAGACGATCCCGGGCCGACTGGGGTGTTGCCACCGGGGTAAAGGGGATCTCCTTGAATCCGAACGGAGTCGGGGTCAGGGAGAATATTCGGTTAACCGCCTGAACGAGTTTTGGGGCTGACCTGTAGTTGACAGGCAGGGTAAAGGCCTGGCTGCAGGCTTTTGACGCGGCAAGATAGGCAAATATATCCCCGCCCCTGAACGCGTAAATGGCTTGTTTGGGGTCACCGATCATAAAAAAGGGCAGCCGGGTTCCGTCCTGAGACGGTTCTCCAAACAATTTTGAGAAAATGGCATATTGGCCCGGATCGGTATCCTGGAATTCATCAATGAGACAGGCCCGGTACCGGTCCAGAACAGCCCCTTTGAGACGATCTCCTCCTTTACTCATCAAGGCTGCTTCAAGATCGTTGATCAGATCGTCAAAAAAACAGGCCCCCTGTGTGGATTTCATCTTTTCCAGGGACCTATGGAAGTACGCCAGAAATTCCAGTTTCACTGCTATGAGGTTTTCCGTCATAACCCGGCAAAGGTCAAACAATGCTTCGCAAAGATCGAAAAAGGGATGGGACGGCGGGGTGTGGCCCGCCTTGGTCTTTTGTGCCAGACGGGTACAGGTAAACTTATACAGGGGATCCCCTTTTTCCGTCATATTAAACACCGGGTTCTCACCCTGGGTCTGCAATTGTTCAAGACTTGAATCCAGCCATTTGGGCAGGTTTTTCTTGCTGTAGCTGCGTTTGTCCACCCCTTTATGGCCCTGGATGAGACCGAGAATCTTATCTTTTTCCCGGCCCAGTAAATCCTTGAGCGCCTTAACGATATCCCTGTATTGGTCCCATATTTCCCTGAACTCAGCAGACTCGGGGTTGGTCCTGATACCGGGTTTGGCCACCACCTGCCGGAATTCACCCAGAAAGCGTTCCGGCGTCATGCCGGCCAGATGAAGAAACTTGAGAAACAGAGGATCCTGATCATTGATCTGCGTAGAGAAAAAATCCATGGCTGTCTGGCGAAGAAAGCCTGAACTGTCCAAAAGCAGTTCCATATCAAAATAGGCGTTGCTTTCAAAGGCATTTTCCCTGAGCACGGAAAAGCAGAAGGAGTGGATGGTCATGATGGCGGCCTGGTCAAAACAGGTCAGTGCCAGGCGCAGCCGCTTCCGGATAAGTTCCGGTTCCTTCTGTTTGCTGAAGAATTCAGCCAGCTCATCTTTTTTGGCGTCATCATCGGCCTTCCCTTTATCCGATACTTTCTGCAAATCGCCAAATCGAGTTGAAAGGCAACCGGACAGGCGCTTTCGTATCCTCAGTTTCAGCTCGGCTGCGGCAGCTTCGGTAAAGGTAACCACAAGAATGGATTCAACCGGATATCCCAGAGCCACAAGCCTTGCAAACAATGTGGTGATGGTATAGGTTTTTCCGGTTCCGGCACTGGCCTCAATCAAGGAGATCTGTTCAAAATCCAGATCAAATGGATCCAGAGGTGGAACAGCCAAAGAGCTCTTGTCCGATTCTTTTTTTTCTGAAAACGTCATGGGATCAGGTTCTCCAGAAGCGGTGTATATACAGACAGTGCAGTATCCAAAAGCCCTGATTGTTCCAAAGCCTTCCTCCCGGAAAAAGGATTGCCAAACACCAGGGCTGAATATCGGTTTTGACATTCACCGGGCATAAAATCATTTCCGGTCCAATAGGGCCTTGCCTTTTCCAGGGCTTTTTCCACGGTTTCCCCGGACAGTTCGCCGCCCTGGGCAGTCAGACTTTCAGCCAGGTAATAACAGGGGGTACACAAAAAGGGCAATACCTGCTCCTGACCGGTTTGATAAAGCTCCACCAAGGTCTTAAGGATATCCCCTGCCCTGTCGCCTAAGGGGGTAAATCCACAGGCCTTTGCGCCTTTTTTATTTTTAGGATCCCGTCCCAGAATCCACGTCTGTCCCGGATCTTTGGCGGCAAGGGAATAAAAAAGATGATGAATCCACTCTACAAGCAGCCGGGCCGGTGTGATCGCACCAAATCCTCTGACGTATCTACCCTGAGAAAAGACATCCTCTATCCGGCCCTGAAACCGATACATTCCGGTTTGAAGTTTCATCTCAAGTTCAACAGCCAGCCCTTCCGGTTCTTCTTCGGGAATCTTTTCCATGGCCAGGCGCCTGACCGGCTCTGCAAGACCTTCAATCCGTTCCATTTCCGTTCTGCCCTTTTGACCAAAGGGCAGCAAACCTGCGGCCCGGATCAGTGCATAGGTATCTGAATCATCAATCCTGTCCATACTGAATGAGCCCAGATGGTACTGGGCCAATCCTGCGACCTGGAAAACTTCCCTGTCCTGATGCAGCTCCGCAGGATCAGGATAGGTCGCACCAAGGGTTTGGGTAACAAAGGCCTGAACAGGATGGCGGAAGAAACGGACCAAATCGGAAATACTGATGGCAACGGGGGAATCAGTGGACTTATCGAGGTGCTTTTCGCCCGGTTCCGAAAGGTTTATGAATGTGCCCTGACCTGCATCGGTTTTCTGTTCTTCCTGAGCCCGGGCAATCCTGCATTGGGCCCAGGAATAGGAAAACAACTCCCCACAGGATTCCAACTGTTCAAAATACCTGGGGTTGAATGGATGCAGGGGGTGAAAAACATGCCAGATATACCCTTCGGGAAAAAGAAAACCGGCCAAAGCCGTATCCATGAGTTCAGCCACAGGCCCGGCACAGGGTATGGGTGAATTATCGCTGATACTCATCCCCGTATAGGTGATGATAAGACGCTCACGGGCCGACAGCAGGGATTCCAGAAAAAGATAGCAGTCCTCTTCACGCTCCTGTTTGTCCCCGGGTCTGGGATGTGAATTTATCAGATCAAAGCCTGGAGCCCTGGATGTTCTTGGAAATCCCTTTTCATCCATCCCCATGAGACAGACGATCTTAAAGGGAATACTTCGCATGGGCATGAGGTTACACAGGGTAAGGCTGCCGGCCAGAAAACTGCCCTGGGAAATATTTAGATCCAGCTGATTCTCAATGATCTCCCGGATCACGGAAAACTCAAGTTTATGCTCAAAATCGGCAGCCTTTGCCTGGACTGTCATTTCGTCGATGGAGGTCAGCAAAAATCCGATGTCCCCCTCGTTCCCGTGGTCGGTTTCCAACATGGACTTCACCAGTTTTTTCAGGCAGCCCCCCCATTCCTCAAGTGCCTTGGGATGATCCAGGTTTTTGAGATTATGGAACAGGGTTGAGGTAAAATGGGTACACCGCCCCAGAATGTCTGCATTAAGCCCCTCAAACCCGTCACAGGGCAATACATCCTGAACCAGTTCCGATTCCCCGCCCGGCATGGCAAAGCCTGCCATCAGCCTCCGGGTACCGAATGCCCAGGTGTTTTCAGAAAACCCCTGACCGATGAGGCTCTCTCTATGGGCGGTATCTTCACCCCACAGCACACCTGCGGCTGCCAGCGCACCCTCTATTAGTTCCTGGTCGTCCAGAGTAAGGCCGAACCTGGCAGCGATGACCGGGGAGAGCAGAAGATCCATCACCTTTGACTTTTCAAGGCGGGTATCCTTGAGGTTCAATATTTTTAAAAATGCGTCCAGTGTCCGGGATTCAGATCGTTTTCTCCGATCCGACACGGTATAGGGAATACGGGGAGCCTGGGCAAACGTAGCTTCCAGAAACGGGGCATAGGCCTCTATATCCGGCATCATCACGATAACATCGTGTGGCGCAAGATCAGGACTGGTATTAAAGGCATCCAGCAGAAGGTCTTTGAGTACCTGGGCCTCCCGCATGGGAGAGTGACAGGCATGGATGGACAGGGAGTGATCTTCAGACTCCACTAAAACAGGCTGAACCTCGCCATTCTCCCGTCGGTGGACCAGATTCAGGATATCGGATTGAATAACCGAGAGCATGGAAGATACGGGGGCTCCAACGGATGCTCCAGATGCGACTTCGCAAGTCACCTCCAGAGGATCTGTGAACAAATCCCCAAACGGTTCATGGTAATCAAAGTTCTCCAATATCCCATGGAATTCCCTGCCGCTTCTGCCCAGTGCGGCCATAAGAGGATTGGCATCCTCTTCCGCCCCTGTGAATATATCATTGAACAGCTCGCCATCCGGGTCGCCGAACGGCTCCCCTTCCGAGGTAGACTCAGCAGTCAGGGCCATTTTTTCAATCTGCCGTCTGGACTTTACATCAAAGAAAAACTGACTGGATGGCGTCAGCAAAAAAAGATAAACCTCAGAGGTCCGGCCCAAAACGGCAAACGCGTCAAGAAACCTGGGCGGCATGGCTGAGACCCCGAAAAGGGAAATCCGTTCCGGCATCCGTGACACGGCTGTTTCTCCGGCCAGAAATTTTTCCAGTCGATCTGACAAGGGCACAGCCTTTTGAATCAACTCTTTCCAAAGCCTTGCCTGCCACTCCTGGTGAGGCCCGGACAGACCCGATTCAACGGGTTGGGCTGACCTGGCGTCACTTGACCAGGCCGACAACATATCCGGGCGATACACCTGGTAGTCATCAAAAACCTTTGCAATTTTGCGGCTCAGCTGCAGGGTTTTCCTGCCGGTTTCATCATCCCGGACATAGGCTGCAGGACCGTCAGATCCCTGAAATACACTGTGCCCGGAAAAATCAGATCCGGAAAAGTCAGACAGGAAGATGTCCAGGATGGTCCAGAGCATCATCTCCCGGGTCAATATTTGTTCATGCCGATCCTGTATATCGGAAGGCCCCATGGCAAGTTCAAGAATTTCCCTGGGGAAGGCAAACTTCACATTGGCACAGACGCCGAAATGTCCGGCAATGGCCGTGGTCAGCCATTGCTTCATCCCTCTGGACTGGATACCGATATACTCCGGTGTCATGGGATCTTCAGGCACCTGGGAGATCACGGCGCACAGGGCCTCCACAAGGTGTTCCATTCGGTTGCTTTTTATCAGGTTGAGCAAAGCTGTTCTTTCCTTAATTCTTGTTCTGGTATCCGCTGGTTTAGCCGCCGGTTTACCCACTGGAATACCCCCCGGAATACCCGCCGGTAATCCCGCACAATACCAGACCCCTATCAACCGATCAAACCCAAATACGAGGTTTGAGAAAGGTTTTTGCCCTAATGCAGTATTGAGAACTGTTTTTCTATCAATTTTGGTTCATTACATCGATAGCGGCCAAACAAAAAGGACAGGCCTGATTCAATTCAAGAAGCAACTTGAATTAAGGGGACACCACCTGTATAAGAATGAAGGCATATCAAAAACTCCTGTTTTTTACTCTGAAAAAAGGGCATAGAAATGAAAAACGATGCAATCTACCGGCTGTTAAAACTTTTTATACAATTGCTTGGCCGGATCCCACGACCCGTGGCAAGGGCATGTTCAGATTTTTTGGGTCTTGCCTGGTTCAAGTTTGACAAACGGCATCGGACCATTGCCCAGGAGAATATCGAACAGTCATTTGGAACCTCCATGGACGGCCCTGATTTAAGAAATATGGTCAGACGTATCTTTAAGAATATTGCAGGCATCATCTTTGAGATCGGTTGGGCCTATAATTTAAATGAGAAAGAGTTCTCCCGCTATTTTATTTTTAAAGGCTACGAACACCTGGAAGAGGCCCTTAAAAAGAAGAAAGGAGTGCTTGCTCTGACCTGCCATATGGGAAACTGGGAACTGCTCTGTCAGGCTGTCTCTCAGATGGGGCTAAAAAATGCAATCCTTTACAGAAAACTAGATTTTGAGCCCCTGGAAAAACTGTTGCTCGAAATCCGCGAGAGTTACGGAACAAAGCTTATCCCAATGAAGGGTGCCAGTCAAAAAATCGAGACCTTACTCGCTCAGGGCCAGATTGTCGGAACCCTCCTCGATCAAAACGTAGACTGGTACCAGGGCTGTTATGTGGATTTTTTTGGACGAAAGGCCTGCACAAACAAAGGACTGGCCTCTCTGATCCTAAGGACAGGAGCGCCGGTTGTACCGATGTTCATCACAAGGCAGGACGGACGGTATATCATTGAATTTTTACCAGAGGTTCCCCTGGTCTCGACCGGCGATAAAATAAAAGATCTTGAGATCAACACACAGAACTACACCTCGGCTATAGAGTCCATCATACGGCGTTGTCCGGACCAATGGCTCTGGGTTCACAACCGCTGGAAAACCAAGGCTGCCTTTCCGTGGCCAAGGCATGGTGAACTATAGATTTCACCCGTCGCCAGGATCGTCTTCCGGATCGTTGTCCCGGGCAAGGGTACCAAGAGAGTCCATGACCCGGGTAAACGCCGTCACGCAGTTTTCCGTCAATAGACCGATCTTAGATTCGGATTCCCGGGCCTTGCAGGCATCCTCAAGTTTCTGTGTAGCCTGCTCAAGCTCCGGAGCTCCCATGCTGCCGCTTACCCCTTTAATGGTATGGGCCAGTATTTCCAATCCTTCCCAGTCTTGTTGTTCCAGCAGAGATTCAAATTGCCCGACCGTATCATTCTCTTCATGCTTTTGGAAAAATCGGATCAATATGCGCTTGAACGATGCAGGAGAAATACGGACGAATTTCAAGGCAGCGGTAAAATCCAGACCCGGCAGATGTGAAGGCAGGCCCGATTCCGTTTCCGGATCTTTTGGCTTATGTTCAAAGGATCGAACCGGTGTTGTCCCGTTTTTCCCCCGGGTAAACCGCCACAGGGTTTCAAACAAAAGTTCCTGATTGATGGGCTTGGCGATATAGCCGTCCATACCTGCGGCCAGGCATTTATCCGCATCCCCTTTCATGGCGTGGGCAGTCATGGCGATAATAGGAATCTTTGAAAACTGTGTTTTTTTCCTGATCATTCCGGTGGCTTCATATCCGTCCATTACCGGCATCTGGATGTCCATTAGCACCAGGTCAAAAGTCCCGGTTTCAAGTGCAACCACAGCTTCTTTACCGTTGTTGCAGACGGTCAGGTCTACCGAGGCCTTGTCCAGAACCGCCCGGACAATATCCTGGTTGGTGAGGTTATCTTCCGCCAGAAGTACACGAACCCCTTGAATTCGATCCTGAAACACAGGATCGGATTGAACCTTACAGGGATGGTCATCCCTGATTTTCCTGCCAAAGGCCTCCAGAACAGCATTATAGAGAGAGGACACTTTTATGGGTTTGTAGACCACGCCGTCAATTTGGGAATTTTTTGCAAGGTCAGTGGTTTCCC
>PIVQ01001837.1 GCA_003354055.1 Desulfobacteraceae bacterium
TGAGTAAGAGAAATACAGGGCTAAAAGAAAGAACCAAAGAAAACTATATCATACCCTTTTCAACCCTAAAGGGTTAAAAAGGAATAAGATTAAACAAATAAAAGAAAAGACAGGGATATATTTAGGTATTGTGGGGATTAAATAGTATATTGTAGTATAAATATAAAGCAGTACTTACACCCTAAACCTACTTCTTTAGTCCTCGTGTATCTTTCTTTATGCGTTAGTTGTACTAGCACAAGAGCTAATAGATAGTAAGGCTTAGGGTAGTATTGTAATCTTAAAGTAGTAGAAGCAACAGAGGAATAAGTATAAATAAACACCTATAATGAAAAAAGAGATATAAACTATACCAGTACTATACGCTCTTACTTATTTTAAGGTACCATACAGAGAGTTTATTATATTTCTGGGGGTATAACATACCTAAGACAGAGAAAGTCCCAAATACATACCTTAGAATGAGTAAGAGAAATACAGGGCTAAAAGAAAGAACCAAAGAAAACTATATCATACCCTTTTCAACCCTAAAGGGTTAAAAAGGAATAAGATTAAACAAATAAAAGAAAAGACAGGGATAT
>PIVQ01000225.1 GCA_003354055.1 Desulfobacteraceae bacterium
TCCGGAAGGATGGCAATAAATTCCTCCCCGCCGTATCTGGCCAGGACATCCCCCCGGCGCATATTCTCTTTAATTAAATGAGCCACTTCTTTTAATACCTCATCACCGCCCAGGTGGCCGTGGGTATCATTTACATTTTTGAAATGGTCCAGGTCAAACATGAACAGGGATAAACTGTTATTGTGCCGGCTGGCAGAGGCCACATGGCGGTGAAGCTGGGTTTCAAATTCCCTGCGGTTGTAACATCCGGTCAGGGGGTCAATCACGGCGGCATTTTTGAGGTTTTCAATTTTAATCTGTTTGGACAGGGCTGTGGCACATCCCTGAAGGATGAGGCGGACCACTTCATCGTGAAAGGCTGTCATGCCTTTCTGGGGGAGCATGTAAAGACGGGCGTGGCAGTTCTCTTCTTTCAGGTCATAGTGAAGCAGGGTATTCAGGGTAAATCTTTCCTGGTGTTCATCCGGCTCAAAGCTGTGGTTCAGGTAGTTCAGATCCGCAGAACTCCGAATGTTGAAATCTTTTAATATAATGTCCTCAAGAGAGGTTTTATACATTCTGGGATCCAGCCAGACATCAACCCCGGCCTCTTTTTTGACCACAAAGGCAAAGAGCCTATACCCCAGGATATCCTTGAGGCAGACTGACACCTCATTGATAATCTCCATGGATGAAGATTTTTTATTCAGGGCGACAATGTGATGGGTCAGCTTGGTCTGGGCCGCAGCTCTCTGGACAGAGGAGCTGAACACAAGGCTGAAAAATGCTGACACGGTCTCACTGATTTTATTGATGGTCTGTTTCATAGGTCTTCCTTTATTCATAGGGTACAACATCTACGGGTACAACTTGTATGAATAAGGATTAAAGCAATTGGTGTGCCAAATGTGGTGTTTTGGGGGGATGTGTTTTTATTCCAATGGGTTATATATTTTGAGGGTCTGGGGAGCAATCCTAAGACCGGAAAAAATTGCAGGGGATTCCAACAGGTCATGTCAGGTCTTTGACAGGTGTTATATTTCTATAGATTCCCCTTGAGTCCGATTTGTTCTGCCACGGGTTGCATGCCCATGATGACTTCGGTGATGAGTTCCGTGAGATCCATTTCCAGAAACTCAGCTCCCTTTTTTATAACCTCCCGGTCCACGGCAGCGGCAAATCGTTTGTCCTTGAATTTCTTTTTCACTGACTTGGCTTTGATATCCAGGATGCTTTTTGAGGGGCGGACCAGGGCGGCTGAGGCCACAAGGCCGGTGAGTTCATCAATGGCGTACAGGGTTTTTTCCATACGGGTCTCAGGTTTGACATCGGAACAGATACCCCAGCCGTGGCTGACTACGGCCCGGATATACTCCTCTGGCCAATTGTGGGCTTCAAACAATTCAACGCATTTTTGGCAATGTTCATCCGGATACATCTCATAATCCAGGTCATGTACCAGGCCGATGATTTTCCATGTGTCAACATCTTCCCCGAAAATTCCGGCAAAATGTCCCATTACCGATTCCACGGACAGGGCGTGGCGGATCAGTCCGTCTTTGGAGTTGTATTTTTTAAGCAGTTCAAATGCATCTTCACGGGTGGGTAAGTAGGAATTCATTGTTGATCCTTAATTTTATTGCAATTTCATAATTTTTAGGTACAATCCACATAACCTTTAACCTCTTAGAAGTCAATTAAGAAGTCAATGGATGATATGGTAGATCCGATGCAGCCTATGGACAGGACAGACGTGGCCCTGATGTTTTCCCGGCAGAAGCGTTTTTTTGACAGGATGGTGATTCTGGCCGGGGTATGGGCCGGGGTCTTTGTTGTCGCCAGTATCCTTTATTTTATACTCCCCCATGACTTTCACCATGCGGTTGTCTACGGTATCGCAGGTGCAAATTTTCTCTTCCTTGTCTTTCTCTTTTTTTTCATGCGTCAGATCAAATTGTCTGCAGGTAAATTCGGCCATCTGGTTCATCAAACCCAGGACCTGCTGTGGACACTGGATTCAAACCTTCGGATCACCAGGATCTGCGGCGGGGTCGAACCGGTAACGGGAAGGACAGCCAGGGAGTTGCGAAATACCTCTTTTACCCGGTTATTATCCCCTGAGAAAGCCAAAGCGCTTGAGGTGTTGGTCCGTCAAAACCGCCCCTTTGCCATGGAGGCAGGGATTGCCCAGCCTGACGGCAGTTTTCTGGCAGTGGAGATATCAGGCTCCCCGGCTCCGGACCTGCACAATCCGTCTTACCAGGGAGTGATCCGGGATGTGTCGGAGACCAAGCGCCGTGAAAAAGAGGAAGAAAAACTCAAGGAAAAACTGGACCGGTCTGAAAAGTTGAAAAACCTCGGGCTTCTGGCAGGGAGTGTGGCCCATGATCTGAACAATATTCTTTCCGGAATTGCCACCTATCCGGAGGTCCTGCTCATGGATGAGTCCCTGGATCCAAAGGTCAGGCAGGGATTGATCATGATAAAGAACTCGGGCAGGAAAGCCTCGTCCGTGGTCAGCGATCTTCTGACCATTTCCAGAGGGGCAAGGGCGGATAAGCAGATCCTTAACATCAACACGGTGATTGAACGGTATATGATGGCTGCCGAATTTGAAAAAATCAGGCAGACCTACGCCCAGGTTGAGATTGAAGTGGATATTGAACCGGAACTTTTAAATATCGGCGGTTCCTATATCCACATTGAAAAGGCGGTGATGAACCTTATGCTCAATGCTGTGGAAGAAACCGCCTCAAAAATTGACGCCCGGGTGACCCTTTCCACGGCAAACTATTATGTGGATGAGACCCATAATCAGATACAGAGCACGGAACCGGGCCAGGGTAAGATACGGGATCTGGCCTCCGGGGAGTATGTCATGCTGAGCGTCACAGACAACGGGGCCGGTATTCCGGAAAATTGCCGGGATAAAATTTTTGATCCTTTTTATACCCAGAAGGAAATGGGAAAGAGCGGTACCGGCCTGGGCCTGACCGTGGTATTGAACGCGGTCCAGGATCACAAAGGGAAAATCTTTGTGGATTCAGATGAAACCGGTACTCGCTTTGAGCTGTTCTTCCCGGCCATCCGGGAGGAGTTGCCCCAGGTGGATGAGACTAAGTCCCTTGAGGAAATCCGGGGCAATGGTGAGGTCCTTTTGGTTGTGGATGATCTGGCCACCCAGCGGAAGATCGCCGCAACCATTCTGAAAAATCTTGGATATACCGCGTTTACCGCTGCCAGCGGCATGGATGCCCTGGCCTTTGTAAAAGAAACCCCAGTGGATCTTCTTGTTCTGGATATGATCATGGCACCGGGCATTTCAGGTCTTGAAACCTATCAACTGATCAAGGAAATCTATCCGGATCAGAAGGCCATTATTGCCAGTGGACATTCAGAATCAGAAGATGTATTAAAGACCCAGGAACTGGGGGCGGGAAGCTTTGTTAAAAAGCCCTACACCGTAATGGACATGGGCATTGCCGTAAAAGAGGAGCTGGAGATATAGTGGAAATTTTAAAGACAAAAGAACAGATGCAGGCCTGGTCCGGGGCAAAGAAGAGAGAAGGAAAAACCATCAGTTTCGTACCCACCATGGGCTATCTTCACGCCGGCCATGTATCCCTGCTTGAACAAGGCAAACCCCTGTGTGATGAACTGGTGCTGAGCATATTTGTCAATCCCACCCAGTTCGGTCCCAGCGAAGACCTGGATGCCTATCCCCAAAATATTGAAAATGATCTGAAACTTGCCGAGCAGGCAGGTGTTACAGCAGTCTTCCTTCCCAATAAAGAGGAAATGTACGGGGAAAACTACCAGACCCGGGTGGCCCTGGATCATCTGCCCCACCATCTGTGCGGCAAGTCAAGGCCGGTTCATTTCGGCGGGGTGGCCACTGTGGTCACTAAATTGTTCAACATTGTCATGCCTGATGTGGCGGTGTTCGGCAAAAAAGACTATCAACAGCTCCAGGTGATTCGTCAGCTGACCCGCGATCTGGATTTCAATATTGAAATTATCGGTGGAGATATTGTCCGGGAGACGGATGGTCTGGCCATGAGCTCCAGAAACGCATATCTGACCCCTGACCAGAGAAAATCAGCTCTCTGCCTGTCACAGGCCATCGGCCTTGTCAAAAAGACCATTAAAGCTGGGGAAACCTCAGTCGCAAAGATTGTCAGGGAAATGGAAACCCATATCCAATCCTTTGACCACACCGAGGTTGATTATATTGAGTTCTGCGATCCAACGACTCTGGATGCAGTGGATGTCATAGATGGGCAGGTTGTTGTCGCCTTGGCTGTCCAGATAGGGAAATCACGGCTTATTGATAATGGCCTTATTGATCCGCCACAATAATCACCCGGCATTCCTTTAAAAACTTGTGCCGTTCCGTAACTTTTTCAAGGTCAACGGCATCTGCCATGCTCACCACAATGGCGCCGGTCTTGTTACCGGCCTTTCGCAATGCCTTGAACACCATGGGATTGGATCCGATTCGTCTTTCGGCCAGGGCTGATTTCATCTCGCATAAATAGATGGCCACCCCGTATTGAACGGCAAATTCCCTGCTGATAAACAAAGAGGAATAAATTTCTTTTCCCTCTTCACTGACAATAGTCGGATAGAGGATGGGATCAAGGTCAAGCCCGCGGGCATCAATGATCAGCCCGGTAAAGGGAATTCGGTTCATTGGAATTGTGGTTATGCTTGAGCCGGTCTTGGCCTTTGACTTGGATTTCTGGTCCGCTATTTTGGGAATCTGGCGGATATGCTCGGGCAATACCAGCTGCAGAAACCCCCCGAAAATATGGGTTTCCATCCGGACCTCAACATCCATGGCCGAGGTGTAGAGTTGTTTTGTAATTACCGCATCCTGGGCTGTTTTCTCGATACCGGCCAGGATTACGTCATGGGTGGATGCATACTCCCCCACACTGAGATCCGGGGTGATTTTGATTCGCTTTAAAATGTCTATAGTATTCCGGGTGGCCTGGGTTCTTGCGGATCCCGGCATGGCAACCGGCACCCCGTCACTGTTCACCTCCGGTGCAGCCATGCCCTTCACTATGACCTGTCCGGCACTCCAATTGATAGCCCCGTTTTCAAACTGTCGGATGCAATGGGGCACATCATCACCGGCCGGAACCGGACATGGGGCAAACACCAGGGTCAGAACCATGAGCATTGCCGGGATGAATTTTTTGGATATATTAAATGAAGCAGGTATCATTATTCTCCCCGGACGTCAGTCACAAGATATGATCTTTCGATGAAATCCGTCAATTCAAGAATATCTTCAAGGCCGAATACCGGAACTGCCGACGGAACACCCGACGGAACCCCGGGCCGGATATCCGAATCTGTCACAAAGGCCTTAAGATTGGGATCATCCAGGCAGAGCGGGGCCTTATGAGGGCTGTCGAGCCTGAATATTTCAACTTTGGGCAGGGCCTGCCGCTTAAATCCTTCAGCAATGATTAAATCCATACCGTGGAGATAGTCCTGCATTTTTTCAATCGGCAGCCGGTCATCGTCTTTGACCATGGCCACTCTGGAATCCGTGACCACCAATGTTGCATCTGCCCCGGCTTTTTTATGCCGCCAGCTGTCCTTACCCTCCTTATCAAAATCAAACCTGTCATGGGTGTGCTTAACCGAGCCTACGGTATAACCGCGCTCTTTAAGGGCCTGAATCAATTTTTCCACCAGTGTGGTTTTTCCGGAGTTGGATTTGCCAACGATCAAGAGTATCTGTGGGGTCATAGGCATTGTCGTTTCTGGTTATTCAGATCATTTTTGTTTAAATGACTCAAGATAGTGTGAGGGAATAGGAAAGTCAAGGGCGTGGAGGCTTTTGGCAGTGGTATATTAACCGCCGGTCCGGGCAGGGTCCCCGGCCTGATCGATCAATTCCCAAGCGGCTCCTGGATAGGTTCGCTGGGCTGCAGCATTTTACGCCGCTTGAAAATTGCGATCTGATGGCTCGGCCACCCTGCCCGGACCTACTCGGTTGGTTAACTGTGTAAGGATCGGCTCCCAAATTACTTGATCTTTTGTTTTCAAAATCCCCAGTCTTTTAAGGGGTTTTGGAAACAATTTAGATCAAGTTATTTTGTAACGATTCCTAAGGGGCCTGAAATAGAGACATGTGCTGGTCGTCCCCTGTTTTTTTGCCTTGCAAAGGATGGCAAAGGCATGTATTTCTATTTTTTATATAAATGAATGATGAAATGTTGAATTTTTCTAATACTAATGGGCAAAATTGATGAAAAAAGAAGAAAACCTGGCTTTGATCGGAATGCCTGCTGTGGGCAAGAGTACAGTGGGGGTGTTACTGGCAAAAAAAATGGGATATGCATTTCAGGATACGGATATTCTGATTCAGACAAAAGAACGGATGACCCTTGCCCGGATTATTGAGGAAAGAGGGTTACAGGCCTTTCTGGATATTGAATCCAGGTATCTGCTCAGCCTCGGCTGCTCACATCAGGTGATTGCCACGGGCGGGTCCGTGATTTACAGGGAAGAGGCCATGACTCATCTGTCAAAGATATCCACCATTGTCTATCTGGCCGTGGATTTGTCAGTTCTCATGACCCGTCTCTCTGATCTTGTGACCAGGGGTGTGGCCATTGATCCCGGCAGGGGCGTTGACGATCTTTACAAAGAGCGGGCGCCCTTGTATGATAAATTCTGCGATATTAAAATTGACTGCGGACAGATGTCTGCGGCCGAGGTGGTGACCGCTGTTTCCGATGCTCTGGCAGCAAATGAATAGCGTTTGAACGCAGTCGTATAAATAAAGTGTTATAGGTGTTAACATACCGGAAAGGACAGGCCTATATGGGTGAATTGCTGACTACAAAAGAGGTGGCAAAATTTCTCAACGTTAATGAGAAGATGGTGTATTCCCTGATTGCGGATAAAGGCCTGCCTGCATCCAAGGTCACGGGGAAATGGCTGTTTCCCATTGATTTGGTTCGCCAATGGGTTGAAACCGGAACGGAAAATTATCCGGAAATGGCCCAGCTTCCCCCTTATCACGGCCTGGTTTTGATTTCAGGATCCAATGACCTGCTACTGGAAAAACTGATCACTACCTTTAATTTAAAGCACCAGGAACACATGGCCATGTTCGGCCTTACCGGCAGCATGGGAGGCTTGAAAGCCCTTCGCATGAATCTCTGCCATATTGCTGCCAGCCATCTGGTGGCAGACAACAAAGAGTATAATTTCCCCTTTATCAAGGATGAGATGATCCAGGCGCCGGCGGTGGTCAATCTCTGTCAACGGGAGCAGGGCCTGATGGTGGCCAAGGGAAACCCTGAAAAAGTCGGGGCGATAAAAGACCTGGCAGCTAAAAAACTGGTCATGGTAAACCGCCGGCTTGGGACCGGCACCCGTCAGCTGTTCGACCGGGAGTTGAAAAAGCAGGGGATTCGCGGTGAAACCATCAGGGGATACGAAAATTGTGTATCCCGGCATATGGACGTTGGTTTGTCTGTCCTCTCCGGCAAGGCCCACGTCGGTCCGGGTATCCGGGCTGTGGCCAATACCCTGGGCCTTGATTTTATCTCTCTTTGTTGGGAACGCTTTGATCTGCTGATCAACAAGGATCGCTTTTTTGATCAGGGCATCCAGCTTTTCCTCGCATTGCTCAAGGGCAAGGTGATCCAGAGAACCGCTGAAGAATACGGCGGCTATGACCTGTCCATGTGCGGTAAAATGGTCTATCCTGAGACAGATACGCAGTCGGAAGACGGAACAGATTAAAAGGCCTCCTGCCTTTGCTGCCTTACCCATAAAAAAGGAATAAAATGAAAATCGGTTTCGCCCCCATAAAACTAAATAAGTTTGTGGAAAAACATATAAAAAGCAATCCCGATGCAAGTCGAAAAGAAATTGAAACCGGTTTAAAAACTGCGTTAAAAGATTATAAAGCAGGGGTGAAATGCGCCTGTGGTAATCCAATTTGGGTAATCGGATCGGCGATCACAGGTAATGCCTGCTTCACATGTATCACCGGTGATGCTGTTCCTGATTCCGATTATGAAATTGATGAAGCATGCAAATAGTCCTTGGTTGGGGATCTGTTGGCAGAACCATGCCGACAGGGCCAACGAATGTAGTTCTGCAAGAAAATTCAACGGTTTTGCCCCAACCCGGCAACGGCAGGGTGAGGGGGATTCCGTTAAATCCTTCCCGGTCGTCGTGACCGGAAAGGAAGCGGACGTGGACGCGTCTTTCTCTCCATGACGCCGCATCCCCGTACTCCACTCCACCCCCTCACCCCCCCCGCCGCCTAGTCCTCCGGGTTTGCAAAAGGAAAAACGAACTGGGGTGATGCAATGAAAATTGTGCAAATGGGTGGTGGTGGATATTTGATAGTTGATCAAAATGGCTATAAATTTTATGCAGAATCAGAGGGGGAACCACCGCCTGAAAAGTATGCAGGATATGTTAAACTGACCCAATGATAGATGGCTATATTCAAAAATGAGAAATGACCTGAAAAATGAAGACAGAGTTCAGCTTATTTCGTTTAATGGTTCATTAGAGCCTGATACGAATACAACACCTAATGAAAACTATTGGCAATTGATTCAACAGAACGGAACCATTGTCCGAGATCCAAGCCAGAAGGATTTATTAAAGGTAATTGGGGGAGGACAAAGAGTTCTTGTTCAGTTTGATATTAACGTACAATCACTTGGGCTGGAATGTCACAATCGGATAGAAAATAGTCTTTGGATTATGGTTGAAGATCTCAAAAAAATAATTATGTGAATATAACAAATCACTGGTGAGGATCGCGAAAAATTATACGGATCTTTATAATCACTTATTCATGATAAATAACTATGAAAAAAGCACAAAATTTCCTGATAGCAATATTCATCCTTCTATTCTTTTGCACTGGGTATGCATACTTACAGGAAAAAAATAGAAAAGAATTCTTTCAAAACAGATATCTTGAATTGGAATTAATGCGAAGAATACTCTTAGAAACAGAATCAAATTTATCTTTGATAAAAAAGAAGTTCCCAAATGCTGAGGATTCAAATAAATACATCGTCATTCCACCTGAACTGGTTGTGAATGACCCATTTTTTATAGAAATGGGATACAAAATTGGGAAATCAGATTTTCATGGATATGAATTTGAGGTAAACAGTTCAAGTTCTATTAGTTCAGTATATTTACATAAACCTTAAATTCACTCAATACATTAATCTCTTACCCGTTCTAAAGTATTCCAGAGAAAACAAATTAATCAATATGTGTTATTGGTTTGATCGACAATTTTTAAAATCTAATTTTTGTTTTAAGGTTAACCTGGAAGAACCCATTTCCCCACATTTGAATTTGGTATAGACGGTTCGGAAACCGGGTAGGTTCGGATGGGGTATCCGAGCCATCAGATCGCAATTTTTTGGCTGTTTGAAAAATTGATCGATCAGGCCGGGTATCCTGTCCGGACCGGCGGTAGATATCCAATACCGTTTTCACTGTTTTAAGTTGTTTACTATACCCCCTCTCTTTTCTTGACATCTATTAAGACTAGGACTAAAAGACGTAAGCCTGTAACATACCTGATAAACTCCGGACCCGAATACAGTGGAAAATCAAGGGAGACTATAAATGTTGGAAAAGATAAGTGTGTCCAAAGTGTGCAGCCTTTACCGCAAGGACACGGGAGATACCATAGACAGTATTATCGCATCAACGCCAGAGACCCGGGCCATTGCCAATGATCCGCGGGTGATGGGTATTGATTATACCAGACGCCTGGCCGATGCCTGTTCTCATGTGCTTAAGGATCTTGGCAAGAACGGTCTGACCTGTCTAACGGAGGATGAAACCATTGTGTTCAATATCCTT
>PIVQ01001838.1 GCA_003354055.1 Desulfobacteraceae bacterium
AATGGCGTTTTCTTAAGACTATCGTTCATGACAGCCCCCCTTTTTAACAAGTATGGTGCGTTAAAATATGTAGGGAACTTTTAGGTTATAGGATTTGTAGACCACGAAGGTTTCAACAGCGCTGACTCCAACAACCTTGGAAATTTCTTCGGTATAAAATTCAAGCAGGCCAAAGCCCTTTTTGAACAGAACCAGGACAACCAAATCGTACCGTCCTGTGACAACCGATACTGAAATCACCCCTTTAAGTTTGCTGATTTCTTCGCCTTTTTGCACCAGATTCATTTCGGTCAGTTTGATTCCGATGATCACAGTTCTGTGACCCGGTAACATGGCAGGGTCAACCAACCCGCAGATTTCAAGAACCCCTTCTTCCTGGAGTTTGTTGACCCTGGACCGCACTGTATTCTCAGTGATGGCAAGTTTATCAGCGATTTTCTTAAAGGATTTTTTCCCCTCTTTTAATTCTCTGATTATGTCAATGTTCGTTTGATCGATCTTCATTCTGCCTCTTTTTTTAGCTAAAAAATTTTGGAAATATGAAATTTAATTAAATTATATTGATAAATACCGTATGATAG
>PIVQ01000226.1 GCA_003354055.1 Desulfobacteraceae bacterium
ATCGTTACAAAATAACTTGATCTAAATACCCTGAAGGGCAGAAACTTGTTTCCAAAACCCCTTAAAAGACTGGGTATTTTGAAAACAAAAGATCAAGTAATTTTGGAGCCGATCCTTAGGAAAGTAAAGTTTAAAAAAATGCCTGTAGTTGATGATACCTTAAAACATACATTCGGATTTAATGAATTCAAAACCGGACAACGGCAAGTTATAGAAACTATCATAGCCGGTAAGTCCGCTGCATCAATTTTCCCCACGGGTGCAGGAAAATCTCTTTGTTATCAGTTGCCTGCGGTTCTTGAGCAAGGAATTACCTTAGTCGTCTCCCCGCTTCTTTCTTTGATGAAAAATCAGATTGATTTTTTAAAATCGAAAAACATCTCTGCCGCAAAACTTGACTCCGGGATGAGCGCCGACGATTATCGAAGTACTCTTGAAGCAGCTCGAATGGGACATTTGAAGATATTGATGATTGCCGTAGAACGATTTAAAAATGAAAGATTCAGAACCCAGCTCAAACAGATGAATGTATCCTTACTTGTCGTTGACGAAGCCCATTGTATCTCTGAATGGGGCCATAATTTCAGACCGGATTATTTGAAGATTCCTTTGTATCAGAAAGAATTCAAGATTAAAAAGGTGTTATTGCTTACAGCGACAGCAACGGCAAAGGTTATTGGCGACATGTGTGAAAAGTTTGCCATCAAACGGAAAAATGTTGTGCAAACAGGTTTTTACAGAGAAAATTTATCTCTCCGTATACGCCCTGTAGCTGAAGAAAAAAAAGACGCACTGCTTCGAGAGGTATTGGCAGAAAAACCGGACGGCCTGACAATTGTGTATGTTACCCTGCAAAAGACAGCTGATCGGATCACTCAGATGCTGAAGGAGAATGGGCTGGATGCAGAGGCCTATCATGCGGGAATGAAAAACGAGCATCGGGAAGCTGTTCAGAATCTTTTTATGACCGGAAAGGCCGCCACCGTAGTCGCCACAATCGCCTTTGGAATGGGAATTGATAAAGAAAACATTCGAAAAGTGATCCATTATGATCTGCCAAAGTCGATAGAGAGCTACAGTCAGGAAATTGGTCGATCTGGCAGGGATGGAAACCCATCTCTCTGCTGCCTGTTTGGAAATAAAAACGGCATACCGGTACTGGAAAATTTTGCTTATGGTGATACGCCTGTGCTTGAGAGTATATGCCAGGTGCTGGAGAATATCTATCAATCTGAAAATAAACTTTTTGAGGTTCGTGCATACACTTTGAGCAGGATGGCGGACATCAGACTGCTGCCCTTAAAGACCCTGCTGGTTTACCTGGAGATGGCAAGTATCATTTCCCCAAAATACACTTATTTTGAAAATTACGCGTTCAAGTATTTGATGTCTGCCGAAAACATAATTGAGAATTTTAATGGTGAAAGGGAGCAATTTGTAAAAACCGTTTTTAACAATTCCAAGACTGCCAAAACATGGACCAAAGTGGATATTGAAAATATTGTTTCCGAGTCAGGTTTTGACCGTCAGCGGGTGTTGACGGCCCTGGAATATTTTCATGAAAAAAAGTGGATTGTCCTTCAACCAAAATCTGCGGTGGAGGTTTTTGAGATACTCAATCCTGAGTTTGATATCGACTCAACAGCCAAAGATCTTGCCAACCTGTTTGTTGAAAAAGAAAAAAAAGAGATAGCACGTCTCCATGCTATGGTTGAACTTTTTGAATCCGATCAGTGCCTGGCGAAAAGTTTGTCCGCTTATTTTGGAGAGCGGTTAGATGATGGCTGCCAAAGGTGTTCGGTTTGCAGGGAAAAAGAACCGGTTAAACTTCTATCATCAGGCTTGCCGTCCCTGGAGATGATGAGTTTTCATACCCTTGTACAGCCTTTGATGGACAAAGCCGCGTCAGCGGTTTCGGTTGCTCTGGTGACGCGTTTTTTATGCGGGATTTCCTCTCCCCGGCTGATTGAGTACAAGGCTAAACAAATGGCAGGTTTTGGCCGGCTTGAATCTTATCCATACAAAACCGTTGAAGGATGGGTTAAATTGCAAAAAAACAGGATTTGAAGCATATTTCCAGAAATTGGAGATATGGGGCTTACTTAAATTAATAAGCCGGGTCAAGTCTCTATTGGACTCATGTTGAGTAAAAAAAAATAACCGGAAACATGCTACGGATAAACCGCAGATGTTAAAGCCATAAGGACAAAAATGGCCGACTTTCACCTTAAACCTGCAACTTCAGAAGACACACAATTCATATTCGATTTGAGACTTCTGACCATGAAGCCATTCTTTGCACCAACTATTGGCTGGGATGATAAAGCTCAACTACGAAGTGCCGCTGAGCATATCGATGAAGCAGAAATCATCTATAGCGGTGAAGAAAGGGTTGGGGTCGTAAAGGTCTTAGATTGCGAAACACATTTCACCTTGCATCAGATTCAAGTGAAACCAGAATTCCAAAAGCAAGGTGTCGGAAGCGCGATCCTAAAGCATATTATCTCGAAGGCTGAGGGCCTGGGACTACCCATAAGGCTCATGGTTATGAAAGAAACGCCTGCTCAAAAAATCTATGAACGGTATGGGTTTGTTGTGGTGAAGTCCAATACTCACAACCTTGAGATGGCCAAAGAACCAAGCAATAAGAAGAACTTATAACGCATAAGGACAGATCGTGGTTCGTTCCTCACACGATCTGTCCTTATGCGTTAGGGATCAAATTTTAAATCGTCTCACAAGACCGTTCAAGTCCTCAGCCAGTTCGGACAGGGCCTTTGCACTTTCCTTGACCTGGCCGCTTCCCGAATTGATCTCACCTGCAGACTGGCTGACTTCTGCAATTTCTCCTGTAACGCTATCAGCCACTAATGAGGTTTGGTTGACATTGACGTTGACCTCTTCAACACCCTGAGCAGCCTGGGAAACACTATTGGATATTTCAAGGGTGGTGGCAGACTGTTCTTCCATTGCAGCAGCGACACTGGTGACGATCTCATCGATGTCATTGATCACGGAAACAACCGTTTCAATAACCTCTACTGACTCGGCTGTCGTGTCCTGGACATTGGAAATCTTGGAGCTGATTTCGTTTGTGGCAGCGGCTGTTTGCTGGGCCAGAGCCTTTATCTCACCGGCCACAACTGCGAATCCCTTTCCGGCTTCTCCTGCCCTGGCCGCTTCAATGGTGGCATTCAAGGCCAGCAGATTGGTCTGCTCGGAAATATCGGAAATGGTTTCGGTTACCTTGTTAATATCCGAGGCTGCAAGCCCCAACTCATTCACCTTTGAGGATACCTGTTTGGCCCTGGAAACCGCACTCTGGGTTGTGGTATTTCCCCGGGCCATATTGCCGGAGATCTCTTCAATAGTGGAACGCATCTGCTCAATAGCCGCCACAATGGTCTGGATATTAGCCGTTGTTTCCTCGGATGCCGAAGCCACTGAGTTCATGTTCGTGCTCATCTCTTCTGCCGCTGCTGCCACAGTATGGGATTTTTGTGCGGTCTGGTCGGAATTGGTTGCAATCTGATCGGAAACCGCTGACAATTGCATGGATGAATCTGAAAGGGTTTCCACACCTGTTGAGATGTCCCGGATCATTGACTGAAGTTTTTCTATAAAGGTGTTGATCCATCCGGCCAACTCCCCCACTTCATCTTCTGAGTTTACTGACAATCGTTTGGTCAGATCTCCCTCACCTTCGGCAATATCCTTAATCATCTCATTTGTTTTCTTAATGGGGGTCAGGATCGAGCGTACCAGTATAAACGCCATGCCGATGCCCAGGATGACACCGGCTGCAATAAAGATAAGGATAATGGATTTTGCAGAAGCCTCAGTGGTTTGCATGGTAGCTTTTATCTTTGATGACACCTGCTCCATGATACTGAGTCCGGCTCTGATGTTTTTAGTGGCTGTTTTGGCATTGGTCTGGGCCATGGATAGATTGCCTGAATAGGATTTCCAGATATCCTTGTAGGTAGTTGCCGCATTTCTAAGTTCAGGTGGGGCTTTGGGAGACTCTGAGATCGTTGACAATAGGTCCAGAGGCTTTTGCTCCCCGGAATTGAACCTCATGTGATAAAGACTGGCCAGTCTGGCGTATATCATTGTTTTTTCCAGATTATTCAGCACACCGATCTCTTCAAATCCCTGGGAAACAATGTTGTTCATTTCACGACTCGCCTTTTCAATATCATCCACGTATACCCCTGCGCAGATAATCATATTCCAGGGTGCAAAATACTTGGCAACGGTGACCTTTGGAAACACTAAGTCTCCCTGCCCGGGTTTTGTCCAATAATACTCGGTTGTGGAGGTACCGTCTTTGACTGCATTTTTTACCAACTCAACCATAAAGGTTTTTCCGGTTTTTTTATCCTTGATTTTTCCGAAATCCATTCCTTCAAGTTTTGATCTGGAACCGTGGGCAATAAGGGTATGGTCCCGCTGAACCACAAAGAAATAATTTTTTCCGTCAAAATGCATATTCCGGATGAGTTCCAGGGTTTCTTCCCGTGTCTTCCCGTTTGAATGGCTGAATTTGATGGCATCGAAGCCCAATTCCAATACTTGTTTTATACTTTTATAGGCAAATTCTTTGAGAAACGTGTGATTGGCAGTTAAAATGTTTTCGCCGATCTGGCCACTTTCCTCGGTTATGGTCTGAAGAAAAATATGGCTCATCTCTGCTGCTATTTTTTTGAGATCTTCAAGCAGGATCTTGTTGGCTTCTTTATTTTTTTGGAGTTCGGACAGGGTGGTGTCGTATGATTCTGCCCCTTTGTCTAAACCAACCAGGGCGGTTTGATCCATACCCTGACGGCTCAGAATGCCCTTTTCTTTTTTAAACGTATCGAAAATTTTACGTATTTTAGTATAGTCCTCTTGATTGCCGGTCTGTATATATTTTTCCTGATGAATCAGAAGTTCATCCAGGTGATTTTTCGTCTCAAGGATCCGGGTTTCAAAACCTGCGACCTTCATCACTTTGTTCAAAGAATAATATCCTGTGATACCCACCACCAATGCAATACTGATAATCGCGGCAAATCCGCCGATCAATCGAGTTTTAATTCGTAGTTTTCCAAACATATTTCCTCCATTCTTTTTGTAACCGTCAATTACTAAATATATCATTGCTTCGTCATTGCGGCTTGAAAGTTTTAAGCAATTGAGCTTGAATCCTAAGAGGTATCGTGAAGGATGCTTTCAGGCTGCCTTTAAAGAAAACTTATAATAATACTAAGGGTATATACACGGATAAAAACAAAAGCAAAAGTAAAAAAATAAGTAAAAAAATAAGTAAAAATAAGTTTATTTTTACTTATTTTTTTTGAGAGTTGGTCAAAGAAGCAATTGAATCAACCAGATTTCTTAACTTACCATAGGCAAGACAGTTTTAACGGACGTTACCTCAAAAGCTGAAACCAGCATTAGCTGCATGCGTTTGCCTGAGACCACCTATGTCTGCTTGACTTTGAATGCCCTGCTCGTTTATGCTTCCACTATTCAAAAAATATCTTGTCCATTCTGGAATAAGGAGACATTTATGAAAAAGTTACGATATGCCATTATAGGGGGATTCTCATTCATCCTTATTATAGGAGGCCTTCTGGTTGCTCTTGCGAACCTGGATGCCAATCGATACAAGGCATTTATCAGTAAGCAGCTCAGTCAGCGTCTGGGCAGAACATTCCAGATTCAAGAAGATCTTTCCCTTTCCTTTTATCCTTATCTGGAAATTGACGCTGCCGCAGTGACGGTTGGAAATCCAAAGGGATTCAAAGAGCAGTCATTTGCTCAGATCGATCAGCTCAAACTTCGTATTCACACCTTGTCTTTGATTCAACGGCAGTTTCAAATGGATGCCATTCAGGTGAACGGTGTTCGGATCAACTTGATAAAAAATAAGGAGGGAAAGGGAAACTGGGAGGAATGGCACCCGGTTGGGAGCGAATCTGTCGAAAGAAAAGCAGAGCCGCAAAAGGGGGGGCAGGATGATGCGGAGCAGGAGCATGTAGTCCTGAAAGGAAAAAAAGCACCGGTCGTTGCGACGGGTAACGATTCTGTAAAGGATGCGTTAACCGGGTTTGAAGCTATTGCCGGGCTGTTGCAGGCGGGTGCAGATATTAAAAATCTGAATCTTGAATATCATGATCTAAGCCAAGGGGACCGGTATACTGTTTCTGACCTTGATTTTCATCTGGCCCCGTTTAACCCCGGTTCTCCAATGCCCCTGACCCTGGATGGCATGGTTGTTATTGGCCCATTAGACCTGGCCGGCCCTGTGTCTGTCAAGGCGGCTGTCCTGCCGGAATTGTCAAATAATATAATTCTGATCTCTCCTCTTCAGGTTAATGCCGGCCTTACCGGGACAAGCGGGCAGGGAATTTCCGACGCAGCTTTGTCTTCCGAGGTTGAGATGGATCTGGCAAAGGATCGTCTGACCTTGAGTCAATTGATGATACAGGGGGTGGATACCCGTATCAAGGGGCGTGTGGTTGTGGATCAGTTTACTTCAGGTACGCCCGGTATCAACGTTGATATTGATGCATCAGGGCGGGATATCACAGGTTGGCTTCGGGCGGCCAATGCCAAACAACTTTCAGATCAGTTCAGGACTCTGCCGGATAAGAGTTTTGAGGTTGCAGGGCAGGTTAACGCCTCTTCTGCATTAAATATGGTGAAGCTGTCCGGTCTTAACATCCGGATGCTGGGTGCGAAGATCAAAGGAGATGTTCAGGTTCAGCAGACAACGGCGGGACAGCCTTCAATAAAGGGGGAGCTTGCAGCCACAGGGCCTGATCTGCCTGCACTGATTCAGGTGGTTGCAGGAGTTGCGGGCAAAGGAGAGGCGATAGCAGGGGTGACGGCGGAGCTGAACCGTGTTGGGGATAAACGATTTGATTTGGATACGGTCTTTGATACGGATATTCATGCCGGCCGCATTGATATCAAGACCCTGAAACTCAGGGGCCTGGGAATGGAGATTGATAGTCAGATATCAGCTCATGGAATTTTTTCCCTCATGCCTAAGGCAAAGGGGCAAATCCGTGCCAAAGGACAGGATTTACCACTGATATTGTCGCTGGCTGACAGGCTCATGGGCCAAAAGGGGTTCAGTCGATGGGTGGCTGCTGCACCGGGGAAATTATTTCTGGCTGATGTTGAGATGGATCTGGATATGGGCTGGGGTCGTCTGAATATTCCGACATTTAAATTAAAAGGGCTTGGGGTCACAATGACCGGTAAGTTTGAAGCTGAAAAAATCGGGACAAAAAATGCGGCTTTAAATGGGGAATTTGATCTGACAGCCAAAAAAATCGGATGGCTTCTTAAAACTGCAAACCAGAACAAAGCCGCAGATCTCATTTCTTCGGTTTACGTAAAAACAAAGATCAAAGGCGGGCAGGGTAAGGTCTCTTTGGATCCTTTTCATGCAAAGGCTGACCTGACCGCTAAAAGAGCGAAACAATTTCCAGGTGGTGTGGAATTAAAAGCGCCTGTTCATATGGATCTTGCCGGTCAGTCCCTCTCTGCGGGTGATGTCTCGTTTAATGGACTGGGGCTGGTTCTTAAAGGTAATCTCCGGGCGGAAAAGATTCAGACCCATCCTGAGTTTACGGGACAGGTCGATTTGAATTTCAAAAATCTGCGCAAATTTATGGCTGCCATGGACATACCGTTGCCGCCCACTGCTGATCCAAAGGTGCTCTCTGTTCTGGGTTTGAAAACAAAAATTTCAGGCGGACCGGACAGGCTTGCCTTAGACAATATCAAGGCGCGCCTGGATGATACCCGGATGACAGGGCGTATCAATTTTACAAAACCATCTGATTCCAAGGTTTATCCGGCGGTTGATGCTGCTCTGGCTCTGGACAAGATCAATCTGGACCGGTATCAGCTCCAAATTCCTTTGGCCAATAAAAACAATACATCCAAAAAAATATCTGAAAAACCAAAACAGAAAAAAGCCCCTGTAACACCGGAAACCGCAGCAGTAGCTGCGGCTCAGATGATTCCTGTGGAATTTATCCGGGCCTTGAAACTTAAAGGCGATTGCAAGGCCGGTCTCGTGATTCTTTCCAAGGCTAAGCTGCGGGACGTAAAGGCAATTATCAGTGCGGATAACGGCAAGCTCTCTTTTTCACCGATTTCAGCCCGTCTTTACAATGGGACCTATACCGGTGACGTGGTTCTGGATGCGGTTCCTGATATTCCCAAGCTGGCTGTAAATTCAAAATTGATCGGTGTGAATATTGAACCCCTGCTCAAAGACATGGCAGGAGAGGCCAAATTAAAGGGAACCGGGGATGTGAGTTTGGGCCTGACCACCCAAGGGAATACAGAATCTGTCATGAAGCGTAATTTAAACGGTCAGATAAACTTTAGCCTGAAGGATGGAGCCGTGGTCGGTTTTAACCTGGGCAGGTTTTTGAGACAGTTGAAATCCTATAAGGAACATCAGAACTTTACGGCCAGTGAGAAGGAAGAGACCGATTTCTCTGACTTGACCGGGAGCCCGAAGGTAAAAAACGGAGTGATCACCCTGTCGGATTTAAAAGGAAAAGCACCGGGATTGAGGCTTTCAGGCAAAGGTATACTGGCGGATTTGAATCGTGAAATCATTGATTACACTGCCCTGGCCACTGTGGTGGAAACCTCAAAAGGCCAGGCTGGAAAGGAATTGGAGACCCTTGCCGGCATCACAATTCCGGTTAAAGTGAAAGGCCCGTTGAAAAATCCGGAAATCCAGCCGGATATTGGGGCAGCTCTCACTGCCCTTGCTTCAAAAGAATTGGGCAAGGTCCTGACCGATAAACTGGGGATAAAACCTTCAGACCCGGATAAACAAGGCGGAGACGAGGATCCGGCCGATGCCCTGAAAAAAAGTCTTGAAAAAGAATTGGGCAATATTTTCAAGCGGTTGACTGAATGATGCCTTGGCGGTTTATATTTTTGAACCATCTCCTGTAGAAGGGATTAAAAATGTGAACTTTTAATTGTCTAATAAATTCAAATGGTTAGTTGGTTGAGCGTCGGGTGGCTGAGTGTGGAGTTCAAAATATTGAACTTTTTATCGGTATTTCAACGGGGAAATTTGTCCACGGGATCGAATGAAATACAAATTGAAAAAAAATGATAAAAATTATTCTTTTATTTTAGGTAGTTATGATTTTATTTAAAATAAAATTGAGACTTTGGCACGCAAGTAGCAATAAGAAATAACCAAGATAATTTTTTCATCTTTTTTTCCTTTTCTGGAAAAGGCTGCCAGGGTAACCCGGCAGCCTTTTTTAGTTTTGGAAGTCTTTTATATCAACGGGTAAGGATCGGCTCCAAAATTACTTGATCTTTTGTTTTCAAAATACCCAGTCTTTTAAGGGGTTTTGGAAATAATTTAGATCAAGTTATTTTGTAACGATTCCTAATCAACTATCCCTTGAATGTCTTTAGTTGATCAATGATTTCTTCGTTTTCAGGAAAGTCTCCTGATTTATGTTTTGAATATAAAAGGGTGCCGCCTGCGGTGATGTCATATATCCCGCCGGATCCCGGGACAAGTTCCGGGGTATGTTCTGTCTCTTTACGGATGAGGTCTGCCAGACCGGCAGCTCTGGGTTCATAGTTTCAGACCGAGCAATAGGTGATTTTTATCTTCATGGGGCTTTCCTTTGTTGTCTGGGTTGATATTACCTTATTTTACTTAGTGCTTGAACGAAAACTCACCCATCTGCCGCGTTGCTGCAAAAGCCTGAAATCCTCATGTACAAGAGTACACTCCGGTTTCAGACTTTCTTGCGCCTTGCATATGGGCAAGTTTTCATCCAAGCACGGGTTTTC